>CBFCYQ010000172.1:0-6663 GCA_965602205.1 uncultured bacterium
CCTGATTCTCATCCGGTACTCCTTCTATTTGATTCTTTTACAACTATCGGATCCGATTTAATGGTCAATTCCTGATAGAAAACAGTCCACTTCTGCAGCCGGCAGCACCCTGAACAATTCGAGGAATTGGCCGTTACGATGACGAGGAGGCAGGTTCACCGAAGGATGTGTGACGGTTCAGTTACCGGTGCGGCGTTTGCGTCTCGAACCGCTTTTTTCGGTAGCGCGGGTTGTGGATGCGCTGCGCCGTTTGGTTTTCCTGGCTGGTTTTTTTTGCTTCTTGATCAACGCCTTCTCCAGTTCCTGGCGCAACAGCGACTCCAGGCTCTGCTGGGCGGGGTCAAAATCCAAAAGCGCGACTTCAAAGACTTCGTCCACATGTTCCACCGGAATATAGGACATATTTTTGGAAATCCCGCGCGGGATTTCCTTGAGATCTTTGACGTTCTGTTTGGGGAACACGAGATTATGGATGCCGACGCGGTGGGCCGCGGCTATCTTTTCTTTGAGACCACCGACCGGCAGAATTTTGCCCCGCAGGGAAACTTCCCCGGTGAAGGCTATATCATTGCGGATGGGACGGTCGGACATCGCCGAGGCGATAACCAGGCAGACCGTGAGCCCCGCCGAGGGGCCGTCCTTGGGGATGGCACCGGAAGGGAAATGGATGTGTACGTCAGACCGGCTGAAATCATCATAACGGATGCCGAGCCAATCGGCCCGCGAACGCACATAGGAATGGGCGGCCTGAATCGACTCTTTCATAATATCACCAAGGTACCCCGTGGTGATCACGGTGCCCGAACCGCGCATCTTCAGGGCCTCGATCATCATGATGTCGCCGCCGGTGTGGGTCCAGGCCAGCCCCGTGGCGACCCCGACTTCCGGCCGAAGTTCCGCCATCTCCGGGATATAGGTCGGCGTCCCCAATTGCTTCTCCACCATCCCCACGTTTACCCGGAAAAACGACTTCTTTTTGATCGATTTCTCCGCCGCGATCCGGCGGAAGATCGCCTCTAAATTCTTCTTGAGACCGGCCAGCCCTGCTTCGAGGGTATACTCCCGGATGATCTTGCGTACCGCGCCGATGGTGAAGCTGACTTCTTCGGGATCCAGGCCGTGCCGGCTGATCAACTGGGGCATCAAATGCTTAAAAGTTATCTCTATTTTCTCATCTTCGAGGTAGCCGGGCAGTCCAATAAACTCCAGCCGATCCGCCAGGATTTCCGGCACTGCGTCATCCGAGGCCGCCGTGGCCACGAACAAAACGTTGGAGAGGTCGTACGGGAATCCCAAATAGAAATCGAGGAAATGAGCGTTCTCCCCCGGATCAATCGCCTCGAGAATGATTCCCGACAGGTCGGGCCGGTCGGCGTCGGACAGCCGATCCACATCTTCGAGTACACAGACCGGATCGCTGGTTCCCTTCTCGGAAAGGAGGCGGAGAAACCGGCCGGGCATCGCCCCGGGAAAAGTCCGGCGATTCCCCTTCAGGGTGGTCTCCGAGCGCAGCAAGCCAAGATTAATGCTGATGAACTCACGCCGTAAGGCCCGGGCGACGATCCGTACCAGAAGCGTCTTACCGCTTCCCGGAGGGCCGACCAAACAGGGAACCGATCCTCCCCGGCGCGCGGGCATCGGCAACGTCAAGAATTCGAGCAACCGCTCTTTCGCCTGTTTCTGGCCGTAAAACTCGCTGTCCAGCGTGTTGAGCACTCTCGGAGCGTCAACCGGCGGGGCCGACGTCTTCCCCCAGGGCAGCGAAACCAGCCAATCAATATAGTTGCGGATGCCGACATATTCGGCCGAGGCGGTGGATATGACCTGTAACCGTTCCAGTTCGATACGCGCGCGGGATTCCACTTCCACCGGCAGGGAGACCTCCCCAATCCGCTGCTCCAGCCGGGCGACCTCGTTCGTGCTCGGGTCGGTCTGCGATAGTTCCTTACGGATTTCCTGCAATTGGGCGCGCAGGAACAATTCTCGCTGATGCCGCTCGACGTTGAGCCGTGCACGCTGCGACAATTCCTCGGCCATCGTCTCACCGATCAGTTCGTCACGCAGGATGGCCTTAAGTAATGTCAGGCGGTTTATGACATCCACCGCCTCCAAAACCCGCAGCCGATCCTGGATTGAAAGGTGCAGAACTGAGGCTGCCAAGTCCGCGAAACGCGACGGTTGATCTTGAGAAAGATGGAAAATATTCACATAATCTTCGGGATAAGAGGCTGATTTCTCGATCAGCCGCCGGGCCAGTGAATAACAATCGCCCACCAGTTGTTCGGAGCGGACATTGTCGAAACTCGCGTCTTCTACCGGGCCGATCTCCCCGATGGCATATGGTTCGGCCTGCCGTAACCGGCGGAAATAAACCCGGCGATGCCCCTCCAGGGTTATCCGGCAAGAATCCTGGTCCAGGTACCGCCGGTTGATCACCGTGGCCAGGACACCGACCTTGCTCAGCCGCTCGGGGTGCAGTTCGCCGTCGAGCTCCCCCGTCATATTCACGATACCCACCGGCGTTTCCGGGTCGGTGATCTCCTCGAGCAGGCGCCGGTTATACGGCATGCGCAAAAGTACGGTCACCGTTCCTTGCGGAAACAAGACCGCGGAATTCAACACCAGACAGGGCAATTCCGGCGGCAGGGCCGTTTCAGTCTCCCTCGGGACCGGGCCCTCAGCCTGGGTTTTTGGGTTTTCCTGGTTTTTGCTGTCCATTTTTGCTTCCCAAAACAAAAAAACGGCTCGAGTGTCGAGACCCGCCGATATTACCTAAATCGACGGAAAAGCCCATACCCTTATCTACCAATTTATACTCAAAATCCCGGCAAAAAAGAGAAAAATCGCCGGCGCCGGAGATGCCGGACGGACCGCAATTCATTTGTTGCCAATTAATTACGACCAAAATAAAAGTGGGATGGGAGCTTGACTCCCATCCCACGAAAAGACAAAACCCGGCATTGCTTACAAATCAATGCAAGGATCACACGGGAACGGTACGATGTTCTTGTAGACGTAGTTGACATACCTCACTACGTCCACCGGATTGACTTGGTAATCACAGGTGACGTCGCCCACGTGAGTCGGGCATTGCCAGTCTCCTCCCGTCACTGGAAGAGGTTCCGTGATGGGGTGAACCGGGCAACGATCATCAATGGCCTTGTAAACGAAGTTGACCATCTTCACCACGTCCACCGGGTTGACCTGATTGTCACAAGTGATGTCACCGAACGTACCGAGAATCAGCGGAGGCCCCGGATCGATTACTGCCGCACCGCCGCAGAAGCAGCCCGACGGCACGGTGACCACAAAGACAACCTGGTCGGACTGATCGGGCGGTACACATTTGTCTTCCACGGTCATGGTGACGACATACGAGCCTTCGGGAAGGCCGGCAAAATCGATATGACCGGTGCAGTCATTGTTGTCCACCAGCGTGATCGTGCCTTCCTGCGGCTCAGGATCGATTTCGTAGCTGAAGTCGCAACCGCAACAACCGCCCGAAATACCGTCTTCATGCGTTCCGGTCGCTGCAAATTTGATCGAGCCGTCGCCTCCCCCGTCAAGTTCGAATTCACCGCCGGTATGCCAGTAATCGCCGCACCAGCCGAAGCCCTTCTTCCAGGCCTTGGCCGTCGTCGCCACCAGGTCGGAGACGTCGGCGGGCATATTCGCCAACTCGACGCCGGTCCCGCCGGCGATCGAGGATACCATGGCAAGCTGGTACACATGCACATCGCCCGGAGCAAGCGAGATTTCGTTGACCGCCATGATCACGTGGATGTCCTCGGCGGAGTCGGCCCAGATCTCACAGTTGTTAAGATCCATCTGTGTAAAGACGTACCCGTCCTCGAAACCGCCGTCCGGATACACATAAAGCGGATTGTCACCGGCCCACATGCGTTTGACGCTATTGCAGGTCAGCGCGGTCATCCCCGCCACGAACCGGTTGGTCTCGCGCGTGAAATCACCGTTCCTGGTCGTGTCGGTACCCTGCTGATAGACCAGGTTGTAGTTTTCCACGCAGCCGCCAAAGTTCTCCGATCCGATGCCGTTGGCAGCACCGCCCGGGCAGTCGATGTCCGCTGCCGCGCCGACGACCAGATCTTGCGTCTGGTCATCCATCGGATAGACTTTGAACTTGATCCGGACAAACTCGCAGTTTTCCGGTTCCTGCGGGAACAGATACCGTACGCTCACCCCGATTGTCGAGTCAACGGTGACCTGATTGGCCGCCACGACCGAGTCGTTGGATACCGCATCGTAGTACACCTTCGGGTGTTCCAAGGCCCGGAAGCCCGGATTGGAGGGCGTCGGGTTGCCGAAGATGTTACGGTAGACGATGGTGTCCGGACCGATCGCTGTCTTGGTCTTGTTCTTGATCGCCAGCGAGGCATCATAGAACGGGTTAAACAGCGAGTCGTCATCCGGCTCCTTGTAATACCGCATGCCTTCACCGCCGGCCAGTCCCCACCGCTCGGTGTTGGTGACATCCAAAACCACGCACGGTGTGGTCATCGTCACCGTCTCGCTGCAGATGAAGGAGTCGGCGCGGAAGAATTGAATCGGCATCACGTATGGGTCGCTCTTGGTCGGATCATCGTGGGTGACTTCGATGTCGGCCAAATACAGGCCGTTAGCCAGAGCCGACCCGTCCATCTCCACGGCGTACTCATCGGTTATGCCGCCCTTTTCGATGGTCGTTTCGTCGATTTCTTCGCCGTAGCCGGGAAAACTCAGCCAGCCGGAGCCTGTAGTATGGACGATCTCCACCGAATAGGTCAGCGTGGCATTACCGAAGTTGTCGATATCCATCCTTTCGGTGTTGACCGGCTCATCGAGATCGGAATAATACTCGCACTCAAGGTCACTGGAGACAATAGCGCCCAACACCGGAGCGATCGTCGGGCACAGCGGGTTGGGATCGCCGCCGCCGATGATCGGGAGATACATCATGTCGTTGAGCCGCCATGAACCCTCACCCTGGGCGATACCACCGGCATCGAGGTCGCCAACAAAGAAGACGTGCAGCGTGTCGTTGACGATCTCGGCGCACGAGTTCCAGTCCTCGGAATTACAGGTGTCGCCCGTTTCCGGATCGCAACCCGGGGTACGGGTCGGCGTGCCGCCCACCGGACCGCGCGTCATGCCGGGTGGCGGTACGGTGGTGATGCACTTCTGAGCGGCCCAGGAGTAGCCCTTGTCGTTGGAAATCGACAGCCAGACGTTGGAGTTCTGCATCCCGGCGGCCGAGGCGTCGGCCTTGTCCAACGCATCCAGCGAACCGTCCTGGCAATAAGTCATGTACAGGTAGTCCAGGTTGCTCTCCAGCGATGTGCCGCATTCGGTCGAGCCGTCGCCAAAGGCCAGACAAATCTTGGAGATGTACCGGTTCCAGGCGCCCGAGGAACCGTCGTTGCCATCCGTACCGTCAGCGCCCCATAACGCACGGCTGACCGTGTGGAAGTTGGCGCTGTTGAAGCCCGCGTCTGGACCAGGCGAGACAACCGCCGGGGCGTTGCTGCCCGGAGTAGTCTCATACCAGTGCAGAAGCTCGGTCGGCCCAACCGAGATCGTGCCCGCCTCGTCGTCATAGCCCGGGTTGTTGTAGACCAGGTGCAGCAGGCCGTCAGAGGTGAAGCCGCCGGTCATATCGATGTAGAACCGGTGCTCATCCGCATCTTTGTAATCGGTTGCGTTCCAGCCGGCTCCGTTCTCCCAATTAACGTACGTGGTATCAATGTCCAGCGGCTCAGTCGAGACCGTATCATAGGTGTAGTAGTCTGGTCCCCCCTGCACAATCCAGTCCGCCCCGGCCAAGTTCGACTCGTAGTAGGCCAGATCGTTGTCATACTGATTCCTGCCCACAGCGTACTCCCGCGGCTTGCCGAAAGCTACAATCACACGGGTGTCATTCGCAAAGACTGTGTGGCACAAAGTCATCGACGAATCCATGGATGCTGGGCCCTGCCAGATAAACTCGCCAGGATCGTCAACGTAGACATACCGCCAGTAGGCCTGCACGGCGGGATCACCCGCACCCGGACCGGAGTCCTGCGCAACCACATGGATCACTTCATTATCCACATGGCGCGCCAGCGGTGGTACGGTGGTCGTATCGTAGCCGATATCCCCGCTGGGCCAGATATTTTCCTGCCCGGACAGGCTGATCAGCCGGTCCCTTACGTAGGTGCCCATACCCGGAATCGCAAACCGCACACAATAGCCAAAGCTCGAGGCGCCTTCCACCGCACTGTGGTGGTAGACCACCGCCTTACCGTCTTTGTTCGCGTCGGTATGGGTGTATCCACCACGTTCCGGGGGTTCTGCTGTGACGATCGAGATGCCGCCGTGGTCGTCGACACCCAGGGTCCAGTCCGGACCGCCACTCTTATTCCAGTCATAGCAGTTGTAGTTGACCTGCCGGCTCGGGTCAGCGAGTATATCGACCTTCAGAACCATCCACGACACGTGGACATAGATCTTCCCGTCTCCACGCCGACCGGTATTGATCATCCGGTGGCAGGTGCCGTTGTGCTGGTAGTCATAGGTGGTGTTCCCGGCAAAAATCCCACCGAAGAGTCCCGAAGGGCCCACCAGCGCGGATTGTAAAGCCGACGAACCCGGAAGAAAAGCCTCTTCCAGACCCACCGCCTCGGAAAA
>CBFCYQ010000173.1:0-6621 GCA_965602205.1 uncultured bacterium
CGTTTACGGCTCGAACGGCCGGGTAGTGCTGGAACCCACTTCGCTGGTGAACAAAGAGCGGATAGTGGCGGCTATCGAATCCCTCGTTTCCGGCGGTTCGACTTTTGCCGAGGAGGGCATCATGATGGGCTACAAGATGGCCGACCGGCATTTCGAGAAAAGCCGCATCAACCGCATTATTCTCTGCTCCGACGGCGTCGCCAACGTCGGGCGCACCGGGGCCGACGACATTCTCAAGCAGATCAAAGAATACGCCGAGAAGGGCATCACCCTGTCGTCGGTGGGATTCGGCATGGGCAACTACAACGATATCCTCCTGGAAAAGCTGGGCAACAAGGGCAATGGCTATTATGCCTACGTTGACAATCTTCCCGAAGCCCGTCGCATCTTCGTCGAAAACCTTACCGGCACCCTGGAAGTAATCGCCCGTGATGTCAAGATTCAGGTCGATTTCGACCCGGAAGTCGTGCGCAGCTACCGCCTGCTGGGGTACGAGAACCGTGATGTCGAGGACAATAAGTTCCGTGATGACACCGAGGACGGCGGCGAGATCGGGTCAGGTCACGAAGTGACGGCGCTGTACGAGATCAAGTTTCACCGCCAGTCCGAGTCCGCCGATGCCGGGACCATATTTATTCGCTACAAGAGTCCCGAGGGTGGTCAGGCCGATGAGGTCAAATACAGTATCGAGCGCCGGATGGTTCGCCGTTCGTTCGAAAGCGCTTCGGCGCCGTTTCGCCTGGCTGCCGCCGCTGCGGAATTCGGAGAGATTTTGCGCAACTCATACTGGGCCAAAGGCTCCGACCTTGGTGAGGTTTTGAGCCTGGCCAACGAAGTCTTCTCGGAGACGGGCTCCAAAGACGTGCTGGAGTTGATGAACCTGATTTCCAAGGCCGACAGTTTCAAGCAGTTGGCCGAGAAATAGATGGCATAGTCATAAATGACTCAGGGGACGACACGGCGTCGTCCCCTTAATTTTTACCAGTCATGCGGTACGGGTGGGTCTAGAGCATGTTACCGTTGGTGTCAATCAAGCCGTCTTTCAGCCTGATAATCTGTTCCGTTTGTGAGGCGATGTTTTTGTCGTGAGTAATGATTATCACAGTTTTTCCCGACTGCCAGAGGTGGTGGAAGATCTTGACAATCTCGGCACCCGATTTGGTATCGAGATTACCGGTAGGCTCATCGGCCAGGATCAGGTCGGGTTCGTTGGCCAGGGCCCGGGCAATTGCCACTCTCTGCATTTCACCGCCCGATAACTCGGTCGGCTTGTTGCGGGCTTTGTCGGCCAGACCTACCTGCGCCAGAACTTCGGTGACGCGCGCCCGGCGCTGACGGCCGTTCATCCCGGCAAACAAAAGCGGGACTTCCACGTTTTCAAAAGAAGTAGCGTAGGGCAGCAGGTTGAAGGCCTGGAAGACGAAGCCGATTTTGCGGTTGCGGATGTCGGCCAGATCGTTCGACGAGAGTTTGCTGACGTCTCTTCCCTCAAAGCTGTACTCACCGGAGGTGGGGATATCGAGGCAACCCATGATGTTCATCAGAGTCGATTTCCCGGAGCCCGACGGCCCCACGATCCCGATATACTGACCCCGCTTTATATCCAGGTCAATATTCTTCAGGGCAGTGAATTCGACCTCACCCGTGGTATAAACCTTGGTGACGTGTTTCATATCTACCATGAGTCGTTACTCCTTGTCTTCCGTACTGTTTTCCCGCCGGAACTATTCATAGCGCAATGATTCCACCGGATTTACCGAGGCCGCCCGCATGGCCGGAAAAAGACCCGACAGAAGGCCCATTATCCCGAGGATGGACACGACGACAATGCCGATTTCGAACGACACGGTCGGCCGCCCCATGAAATCCATCACCGGTGATTCAATGGGCACCCTTTTGAACGCCTCCATAAGAATGTAGCTGACGGACATGCCGCCGAAGCCGCCCAGGAATGTAATCATCAGGGCTTCTATCAGGAACTGTGTAAGGATGTAGGATTTGCGCGCGCCCATAGCCATCTTCACGCCGATTTCCCGCGTCCTTTCCTTGATGGAGACATACATGATGTTGGCGACCCCGACGCCGGCCACAAGCAGAGTCAGCCCACCGATAAGCCCCAGGAAGACCTTGATACCCACCAGAACATCGTTAAACCCCTTTGACGTTTCAACGGTATCCCACGTAGCCAGGGCCCGGTCGTCGGTCGGGTCAAAGCGGTACCTGGCGGCGAAAGCCTCGAAAACTTTCTTCTCGATTTTCTTGCTGTCATCGTGAGCCGCCACCTGATAGACCATGTCGTCGAGGATAGTGTCACCGAACATGGCCTCAAAAGTACTGATGGGCATGGCCATCAAATCGACATCATTACCAGAATAGCAGCCCATCTGGGCCTTTTCTTTCATGACGCCTATGACGGTGAATGGCATACCCTGGATTAAAAACGTCTTGCCCACCGCGTCCTCGTCGCCGAAGAGTCGCTCCTTCAGGCCCCATCCCAGAAAGGCCACCCGCCGCCTGAGTTGCACGTCGAGGTCGTTGATCATGCGGCCGCCCTGCTGGGGGATGTGAAAGCGAATGTCTTCGTAGTTGGGGGTGACACCGGTGACGTGCTCGCTGATGACGGTGCCATTGTATTCCAGGCGCACACCCCAGCGGTGAAATTCGCCGCCGACAGCGACCAGTTCCGGCACCATTTTCGCCAGGTAAGCGATATCATCTTTGTGGAGGCGGATGCGTCTGCCTTTGCCCATGCCCTTGTATGGCTTGGACGTCTGTCCGCCCCACAGGACGACGATTCTTTCCCCCATGCCTTTTTGCTGGAGGGCCATCTGGCGGTGCAAACCCTCTCCAAAGCCCAACAGGAGCATTATGGAGATAGTGCCCCAACCCAGGGCCATCAGCGTGAGGGTTATGCGCTTCTTCTGCTTGCGGAAGTCGCGGATAAAAACGTTGTATATCACCGATGGTTTCATAGCTACCTAAAACAGTTTGAGAGCCTGAACAGGTTGCAGATTGGCGGCGCGGCGCGCCGGGAAGATACCGGCGCACAGGCCGACGATGCCCAGCACCACGACGACGCTTATCGCGCCCCAGATGTCGATTGAGGGCACACCCACGTAGTCCTCAAGATCGAGCATGGGAAAGACCGAGATCAGGCCCCAGGAGAACAGAAATCCCAGCGTGCCGCCGACACCGGTGATCAGAAATGTCTCGAAGACGAACTGCCAGAGGATAAAGCTTTTGCGGGCGCCCAGGGCCATTTTGATGCCTATCTCCTTGGTGCGCTCTTCGAGGACCACATTCATGATATTGGTGACGCCGATGCCGCCGGTTATCAGGGTCGCCACGCCGATTCCCACCAGGAACGCCTGAAAAGCGGCAAAGAAGGTCTTCAGAAAGGCGAAACCCTGGGTGGTGTCCCAGATGCTGAGGGCCTCGCGGTCGGTGGGGTCAAAGCGGTACTTGGCGCCGAGGATTTCGTAAACTTCCTTGCGGCCCGACGTCATCGGGCTTCTCAATTTGCATTGTACGATCATCTGACTAATGTAGCGGTGTGAGTACATGGCCTGAAAGGTCGTGGACGGGATGAAGCCCTTGCGGCTATCGCGGCCGCTGTAGGAGGAGTCCTGTCTTTTTTCCTTCATTACGCCGATGACGGTGAAGGGCATGCCGTTGACCAGAATCTCCTTGCCAACCGGATCATCGTCTCCAAAGAGGTCCTGGGCCAGCAGATTACCGATAAAGATCACCCGCCGCCGCTCGAGCATGTCGCGTTCGTTGATGAAGCGCGAGCCCTGGCGCGGGATGACATTGCGCATCGTCCCGTATTCCGGCCAGACCCCGTTAACATTGCGGAGAGTGTTCTGCTTGCCATACCTGAGATTGACATTATAACGACCGTATTCCGGTGAGAGGCGCTCGAGGTGCTGAGTCTTGGCCTTGATAAGTGAGACGTCGGCCTCTCTCATGCGGATACGGCGACCTTTGGGAAGTCCCCGGAATTCCTTGGCGGTGATACCTCCCCAGACGATGGCAATGTTTTCGCCCATGCCCCGGGTCGACTTTAACTGTGCCTCGGTAATACCCCGGCCGACGCCGAACAGCAGCACAATGGCGCAGGTACCCCAGAAGATGCCGAACATGGTCATGGCGGTGCGCATCTTCTGGCGGCGCAAATCATTCCAGAACTGCTTTATGGAGAGGAGGGGGATCACGGTCGGGTCACCTTAGTCCTTTAATCCCAGATTTGTATCTCTTTGGGTGGCCGCTCCACTAATAGCTCGCCCTCGTCAAGGCCTTCCACCACCTCGATACTGATGCCGTCGGACAGCCCGGTTTGAATTTCCCGTTCGGTGATGGCCTCGGTACTGTCCTGAACCTCAACGTACTGAACGGAATCACGCATGCTGATCAGGCGCTCGGGAATGAGGATGATATTTTCTTTTTTGGTGATTATGACGTCGGCATTGGCGCTGTAACCGGCCCGCAGGAAGTTAGCGCCGGCCTCGGCGATGGCAATTTCCACTTCGAAAAGTGTCGAGCCCTCTTCTTTGTGGGCTTTGGGGGAGATTTTTGTCAGGGTGCCGGTAACCTTTTCGCCCCCGGCGATGGCGCCGATCTCGATTTCGGCCGTCATGCCTTCATACAGCTTGCCGACATCGATTTCATCGACATTGCCTTTAAAAACAAGGTCTTCCATATAGGCCAGGGTCATCAGTTCGGTGCCGGCCTGGAACGAGGTCAGGGGCACTACCGGATCGCCCTCTTCAACCTGCCGTGAGAGGACCGTCCCGGAGATAGGCGACTTTATGATGTTGTCGACATTCATGCCGGCCAGTTTGGTTTTGCCGGATTCAATCAGGGAGAGCTTTTCCCGGGCCAGTTGCAGGCGCAGTTCCGCTTCCTCGTAAACGGCATGCTTGGAGTCGTACTCCTGCGTTGAAATTAAGTTTTTATCACGAAGGGTTTTAGCCCGGTCGTGCTCTCGGTTGGCGTTGTCGAAAGACACCTGGCTGAGTTCTACCAGCCGCGTGGCCTCGGTCAGTTCTATCGGGGTCGGGTCGGGGGCGATGTCGAACAGGGGTGCGCCGGCGGTAACCCTGTCGCCGACTTCGACATATATTTTCCTGACGATGCCCGAGATTTTCGACTTGACGGCGATTTCCCTTTTGGGGTCGATACGACCCACCGCCAGGGCCTTGTCGACTATGGAACCGCGTTCGACGACAACGGTTTTGAAACCGGACTCTTTTTTGGCAGAGCCATCAATGGCGAAAAAGAGCACCAGCCCCACGACGATTATGACGGCGGCGATTATAAATATCTTCTTTATCATGACCCATCACTCCGTTTGTGTGCACGTTTTCTGACCTGCGAGACTACAGTGTTCTCATACGCTGCCGCCGGTGTTTTGTTTCACGACAGCAGGTTACGCCGGTTTCAGGCCGTCAGCACCCTTATGTGATTGGATTATTTCGTGTTATGGGCGATGAAGTCGGCTCCGGCCCGGAGGCAGGACTGCGGGCCGAATTGACCCATAACTCCATTTTGAGCTTGCGTGACAGGCGAAAAGCGAGTATATTCGTATAGACTACTCTGTGGGATCTTTGGTCGCTTTTTGACTTCGTAGAGAAAAAGAGTCCGTTTCAGGGAGGATAATGATGTTGACGCTGAGAGCGTTTCGACCAATCCTCGCCTTCATCATCGTTACGCTTCTTTTGACCACCGCCATAACCGCCAAGAAACCGCAAACCGCCGCCGCCCGGGCCGGGCCGAGCGCCCAGATGTTGCCGAGCCTGATGGAGATAGGCTACCCGGCCTGGGGCCATTTCGGGGAACAGGTGGACACGCCTTTAGTTCTGCAGAACCCCTATCCCGTTGAAGTACCTTATACCACCACAGTCCAGATTACACAAGGGCCGGCCGGCTGGCTGGGGCACTCGTTCGGCGCCAGCGGGACACTGCCTGCCTACCCGGACCACCTCGACGGTTTTATTTATCTCAACCAGGGGGGTGTGGTTGTTGACGACGGGAGCGGCAACACGCGACTGGTTCGGGCGAGTATCCGTTTCGAATTTGACTACGAGGGAGGCATTGAGTATGAAATCCCGGTCGAATGTTACGTCGGTGACACTCTTTATGTGCCGATCTGGGATACTATCTCCACGGGCTGCCTCTCACTGACGGTGTCGACCAACGGCAATATGGGTAACCTCGGGCGCGGGAAAGTCAATATGGATTACTGGGCGATTGACTGCGACACCCTGCCGGAGATTCCCGGATTGACGGAGTATTACCTGTACGACGGTTCGCCGGTGATCACCTGGGTTAAACGCGAGACAACCGACACGGTCGGCAGCCTGGCGGTTTTCGACGAAGATTATCTGAGCGGTAACGGCTTTCGGCAGGTTGGCGCTCATACGCCGGTGGTCGACATGGGCACTCACTACGAGTTCAACACGGGTGTGTTCGTCACCAATGACAGCAGTATCGCCCTGGAGAAGACCTGGTTTGCCCCGAAAGGGACGGACTGTTTTCTGGTGCAGCGGCTCAAGGTCTACTCGTACATCGAGTACCATCAGCACGATCTTTCGATCGGGGAAATCATCGACTGGGACATTC
>CBFCYQ010000174.1:0-6546 GCA_965602205.1 uncultured bacterium
GGGACCTCTATCTGCTGAAGGGAATCGCCAAGAGCAAGCTGACCCTGGAGATGCCGCCCACGGAGGACATAATCGCCAAGGCGCTCGAGGTCAAACCATGGATGGTGACATTTCTGGCCGATCATGCCGATACCAACAGCCCGTTGTCGCCTATTGATTTCAAAACCGCTTCGGTTGATTTTGGCCAGATTGCCGAACGCTTGCGGGGAGCCGGAGTCAATGTCGGTTTCTTCGTGGCTCCCGATGCCGACGACATAAGAGGGGCAGCCCGGGCCGGAGCCGCGGCAGTACTGATTGACTGTTCGGGTTACACCGAGGCGCGGACGCTCGCGGAAGCGCAGGCGGAACTGGACCGGGTGGATCAGGCGGCACGGGCAGCGTCGAAAGCCGACCTGGCGGTGCACTGCGGTCGCGGCATCAATTACCGCAACGTCTCGCCGCTGGTGGAGCTGGGCTATGTCGACGAGTTCGTCATCGGGTACGCGATTTGTGCACGGGGCATGCTGGCAGGCTTTGACCGGGCGGTCAGGGAGATGGCGTCCCTGGTTCACGTTGAAGCATCCCGACACGAGTAATGGCTGCGCCGGAGAAGACCACCAGGACCTATGACCTTCAGGTGCCGCCGGACGCGGCCTCGGAACGTCTTGACCGATACCTCGGCTCGCTGGCGTAACTCAATCTCCGCCGCACCCGCATCCAGAAGCTCATCAGCGACGGCCTGGTAGCCGTCGACGGCCGGCGTGTCTCGAAGAAGCATCTGCTTGCGGGGGGTGAGGCAATCACGGTCACGGTGCCACCGCCATCGGCGGCCGATATCGTTCCGGAAGACATCCCCCTGGAGATAGTATACGAGGATAGCCATCTCGTCGTGATCAACAAGCGGGCGGGCATGGTTACCCACCCGGGGGCGGGCAATTTTTCGGGCACGCTGGTAAACGCCCTGATGTACCATGTCAAAGATCTGGCGAGCGGGTCGGCCGTCGATCGCCCCGGGATTGTCCACCGTCTTGACAAGAACACCTCCGGGTTGCTGCTGGTCGCCAAGAGCGACACCGCCTACCAGCAGCTTCAGAAGGCCATCCAGAAGCGGGAAGTCAAACGCACTTACCTGGCCCTGGTTTGCGGTCACGTGGCCGAAGACAGCGGCGTCATCGACCGGCCCATCGGTCGGTCAATAAAAGATCGCAAGAAAATGGCGGTGACAACAGTTGCCAGCCGGGAGGCGGTCACGCAATTCCAACGTCTGGAGCGGTTTCGTTCCTACGATCTGCTGGAGGTGGGCCTGTTAACGGGCCGCACACACCAGATCCGGGTGCATTTCTCCCACCTGGGGCATCCGGTGTTTGGTGATCCGGAGTACGGCGGCCGCCACAAGTGGGTGCGGGGCCTGTTCGCGCCGGAGCGGCCGCTGGCCAGAAAGATGCTCGAGATTATCGATCACCAGGCGCTGCACGCCCGGCGGCTGGACTTTGATCACCCGGTCACCGGGGAGCGGATCGAACTGGAGGTTGGCCTTCCGGCTGATTTTGACGGATTAATGGAACTGCTCAAGCAGGAGGGGATGTAAGTCCTGTTGCTCAGCCGGCACTAACTGATTTTTCGCAACACCAGGATCATGCGCCACGCTTTCTTGCTGTTGTCAAAAGGCTGGTTGACGTCGATATCGCCATAGGTGGCGGCAATCTCAAAGCGATTTGAGAGCTGTATGAGGGCACGAATCAGCCCGTAGCCGATGTGACGGATGTGATCGGGACTGGCGATAGTCTCCGTCCGGCCGTCTCTCTCAAAAGTCATTTTGACAGTTTCGCTGCTGACCTCCGTGATGGGGTCAAAGGTGCTGTCGATGCCCCACTCGGTGTGCACTTTAATTCCGTCTTTTTCGATGTCCCAGATGAAGTTTTTTGGGTCCGGCGAAGAATCGAAGACATTACGCGGATGGACCAGTTCGGCGATATAGATGCCGCGGTCGACGAGGTTATCGGCGACGCTGTTGAAGTGTGCCAGGACGTCGTCGTTGGAGAGGAGGTAACCGAAGGTGGCCATCATACAGGCGGCCAGGTCAACCGGGTGGGGCAGCTTAAACTCGCGGAAATCCGCCTGGAGGATGGTGCAGTCAAGTTTTTCCTCAGTGCATTTGTGACGGGTATAAGCGACCATCTCAGGTGAGAGATCAATGCCGTAGGATTTCACCTGGCGGCGGGCGAATTCCCGGCAGTACTGGCCGGGACCGCAGCCGAGTTCGACCATCGAGTTCACTTTCCGCAGCCCGGCTTTCCGCGCGGCTTCCTGCAGGAAATCGACGGCCTGAACACAGTCACGAAAGCTGAAAGCGACTTCGTAAATCTCGGGACGAACGTATGGAGAATAGGCCATTTTGGGGAGCCTCCTGTACACGTCAGATCAGGGTTACGGAGCGGCAAACCGCTCCCGTATCTCTGCGTAATATAAAGGGAAGGGAATACTCCGGACAACCCTAAATGTGTCCGGGCTAGTTTGTTGACAATAGCATTTGCCGGTCGTATATATGGTTATGCCTGACAACAAGAAGAAAATGTCCATCAGCTACGCCGACAGCGGGGTTGATATCAGGGCCGGGGAGGAAGCCGTGGAGCGCATCAAAGGGCTGGCGGCGGCCACGTTCAACAAGCAGGTCCTGACCGGTTTGGGCTCGTTCGGCGGTTTTTTCGAACCGGACCTGGCGGGACTAAAGAACCCCGTTTTGATTTCCTCTACTGACAGTGTCGGCACCAAAGTCAAGCTGGCTTTCATGACCGGCATTCACAATACGGTGGGGGAGGACCTGGTCAATCATTGTGTCAATGATATTCTCGTGCACGGCGCGAGGGGATTGTTTTTTCTGGATTACATCGGGATCGGCACGCTCAAGCCGGAGGTGGTGGCCGGAATAGTGGAAGGTCTGAGCCGCGGCTGCAAAAGTGCCGGCGTGGCCCTGATAGGCGGGGAGACGGCGGAACTGCCGGGCTTTTACAAGCCGGGGGAGTATGATCTGGTCGGTTTCGTGGTCGGTGTGGTGGAGAAGAATCGCATAGTCAACGGCTCGGAGATAAGGGAGGGCGATGTGTGCCTGGGCCTGCCGTCGAATGGTCTGCACACCAACGGCTACACGCTGGCGCGGAAAGCCGCCTTTGAGATCGCCGGACACAAGCCGGACGATCATATCGACGAGCTGGGCATGAGTATCGCCGAAGCACTTATGAAAGTCCACCGCTGCTACGCGGGTATAATCCACCCGCTGCTCGGCAAGTACGATATCCATGGCATGGCCCACATCACCGGGGGCGGTATCGCGGGCAACCTCAAGCGGGTTTTGCCGGACGGCCTGGCGGCTGAGATCGACAAGAGTTCCTGGACGCCTCCCGTCATATTCGATTACCTGCAGAAGGTCGGAAATATTGACCCGGGTGATATCTATTCGGCGTTCAACATGGGTATTGGCTATATCCTCGTGGTGCCGGCGGAGCGGGCCGAAGAGGTCATGGATGACATCGGCCGGTCGGGTGAAGAGGTCTTCCGCATCGGCCGAATTAAGAAGGGGAAGAAGGCTGTCAGGCTGATCTGAACAGTCAGGCTCCGATAGGTAAGGTATGGTTCTCCTGTGTATTCTCGATGGTTTTGGGCTGCGGCAGGCGACTGCGGACAATGCCATAGCAGCGGCCCGCAAACCCGTTTATGATACTCTGGTCAAGGTCTGTCCGTTCACCAGGATCGATGGTTCGGGCCTGGCGGTCGGCCTGCCGGAGGGGCAGATGGGCAACAGCGAGGTGGGGCACCTGAATCTCGGCGCCGGCAGGGTCGTTTACCAGGAGATCACGCGGATAGACAAGGCCATCGAATCGGGGGAGTTTTTCGAGAACGAGGTCTTGAACGGGGCCATGGAAAGGGTAGCGTCGCGCGACAAAGCTGTCCACCTGTTTGGGCTGGTCTCGGACGGTAAGGTTCATTCGTCGCTCAATCATCTCTATGCGCTGGTGGAGCTGGCCAAGAAGAAGGGTGTCAAGGAACTCTATCTGCATGCCTTCATGGACGGTCGCGATACGTCGCCAACCTCCGGCCGGGATTACATGGCCCAGGTCATCAGGAAATTCGCTGAGATCGGTCTGGGTCGGGTAGCGACGGTGTGCGGCCGCTACTACGGAATGGATCGGGACCGCCGCTGGGAGCGCACCGACCGGGCTTTCCGGGCGATCGTATACGGTGAGGGCCGCCGGTACAGCGACCCTATCGAGGTCATCGGCATCTCGTACGTCAATGACGTTACCGACGAGTTCATCGTTCCGGCGGTGATCGATCTCGGGGAACCGTCCCGCGGCCGGGTCGCCAACGGCGACGCCTGCATCATGTTCAATTTCCGTTCCGACCGAGCCCGCCAGCTGTCGTACATGCTGAGCGGTCACGACATTAAAGGGTATCCGCACCCGGAGCATCCGGAGATAGAATTGATAACGATGACGAAATTCGATATCAACCTCTACCAGGCCAAGGTGGCTTTCTATCCCGAGCGTCTGAAGAATCTCCTCGGCGAGGTCCTTTCGGAAGCAGGCAAGGCTCAGTTGCGCACGGCTGAGACGGAGAAGTATCCGCACGTGACGTTTTTCTTCAACGGCGGTATCGAGCAGCCGTTCGAGGGGGAAGAACGCGATATGATCGCTTCACCAAAAGTGGCCACCTACGATCTGCAACCGGAGATGTCATCGGTCCTGGTCACCGACAACGTGGTACAACGTATTAACTCCGGCGCTTTTGACTTCATTCTCGTCAACTATGCCAACTGCGACATGGTGGGGCACACGGGTGTGTTCGAAGCCGCCCGAACGGCGGTGGAGGCGGTCGACAGGGGGCTGGGGCGGGTAATCGAGGCCGTGAAAAAGCAAAACGGGGTGGCTCTGGTGACGGCTGACCATGGTAATGCCGAGAAAATGGTCGACCCGGCCACGGGAGGGCCGTGGACGGCGCATACCACCAATCTGGTGCCGTTCATCCTTTGCGACCCGTCGGGCAAGGCCGGTGACCCGGCCAAGATAAGACTTCGCAAAGGCGGGGTCCTTGCCGACGTCGCCCCCACGGTTCTGGATATCATGGGACTGGCGCAACCGCCGGAGATGACCGGGAAAACACTAATCGTGAGAGGCTGATTCCCTGGCTTCTATTGTTAAAGCGGTCGGGCGGTTTATCCTGCCGGAAGATGTGGCGGTCCGCAAGCGACGACTGGAGTTGATGATCTGGTCGTTTTTGTTATCCCTGTCTTTCTATCCGGGAAACTTCGGTTTTCTGGCCTGGTTTGCGCTGGTCAGGCCGCTGGCGATCATATCTTCGCTGAAAGGTTCCGAGGCCTTTCGCGCCTCGTATTTCTTCGGATTCTTTTTCAATTTATTTTCGTTGTACTGGGTGGCCCTGGTAACGCCGCCCGGGATGATTTCGGCGGTCGTCATCGTGGCCTTTTACTACGCCGTGGTATTGACGGTGTTCAACAAGCTGTTTCGTATCAGGCCCGGCCTGGGTATCGTCGCGTTACCGATGCTGTGGGTGGGGCTGGAGTATTTCCGGACGCTTTCGCAGTTCGCGTTCCCGTGGTCGGACCTGGGGTACTCGCAGGCGCATTACCTGTACATCCTGCAGATTGTCTCGGTCATATCGGTTCACGGGCTGTCATTGCTGATAGTGACGGTCAACCTGCTTTTGTGGCAGGTGTTCAGAAAAGCTCTTTCCGCCGAGAGGCGGCTCACGTCACTTCTTGTTTCGCTGGCAATCGTCGTGGCTCTGCAGGCTTTCGGCTGGATTGTCACGCCGCGGTTCCCAATCGAGGGCGATTACCAGTTGGCGCTGTTGCAGGGGTCGGTGCCGCTGGAGGTCAAATGGGCGCCGGGCAACCGCGACCACAGTCTGCGTCTGTATGATTCCCTGGGGCAAACGGTGGTCGGGGACAGCATCATACTATACATCTGGCCGGAAACGTCGGTACCCTGCTATCTCTCCAGCGACTGGGGCTGCCGCCGGGCTGTCAGTGACATCGTCCGCCGATCCGGCGCTCATCATCTCGTGGGGGCGCTGGGCGCCACCTTTCTGGACGACACGACCGCCGAACATTTCAACTCCTGTTATCAGCTTAATCCGAGTGGAGGGGTGGACAGACGTTATGACAAAGTGAAGCTGGTGCCTTTCTCCGAGCAGGTGCCCTACCAGGACTGGGTGCCTTTTATGAAGAAGGATTTTTTGCGGAAGTATCTCACCTTCATCGACACTTATGATATCCAGTGGTGGTCGGATTTTCGTCCGGGTGATGACAGTTCGCTGGTGTTTGAGTTGCCGGACACCCGCTATGCCGTGCTGATCTGCTTCGAATCGACCTTTCCGGAGTTTTCGCGCCGGGCGATTCAGCAGGGGGCCGATTTTCTGGTGGGTATTACCAACGACACCTGGTTCGGTCAGTCGGTCGGTATTCAGATGCACTCCAGCATATTTGTTACACGAGCGGTCGAGAACCGCTGCTGGGGCGCCCGGGCGGCCAACAGCGGCCTGACTTATGTG
>CBFCYQ010000175.1:0-6538 GCA_965602205.1 uncultured bacterium
CCTATAACTATGGCTATATCGGTACCCGTGCGACGGGCCCGGATGCCGGTGACTATCTCGTGGTCGGCCCTGACTGGAAAGGCGAGAAGCCCGCTGGGATCAGGGAGGTCTTTAAATCGACGACGCCCTTCTCGCTGACAATTTCCCGCACCCAGCTGTTCAACCCCGACGACATGCCGAACGTGGCAAAGGTACAGGCCGGATACAAGGCGCAGCCACTGTCCGCATTCCTGAATCAGCCTGCGCCTGCCGCAGCACCGAAGATCGACTTCCTGCCGGCTACGACCGAGGGCATCAAGGATAATTTTTACGCCTACCTTGACGCCGCCCTCGAGTTCGTACCCATCACCCCTGAGACCAGGGAGCTTCGAGGCAGGCTTGCCAGTATCGGCATCGGCCCGGGCAAGACCTTTGACTTCAAGGAGCTGTCACTGGAACACAAGGCCGCCGTTTTGCTGGCGATGAAGGAAGGCGACGACAAAGTAACCAAGTATCTCGACTCCGGAATGAAAAACATCAACGGCTGGAAGGTCGGTGCGGTGTTCGGTGACAGCGCTTTCTACAAAGGCGATTGGCTCAAGCGGGCCGCTGCGGCCAAGGGCGGTATTTACGGCAATGATAGCGTCGAGGCCATGTACCCGATGACCCGCACCGATGCGGCCGGCAAGACACTCGATGCCAGCAAGCACAACTACACAATTACCTTCCCGGCCGCGCAACTGCCGCCGGTGAATTCTTTCTGGTCAGTGACCATGTACGACGGCAAGACGCAGCTCCTGATCAAGAATCCGATCAATCGCTACCTGATCAACTCGCCCATGTTGCCGGACATGAAAAAGAATGCAGACGGGTCACTCACTCTTTACATACAGAAGGACTCGCCGGGTAAAGATAAAGAATCTAACTGGCTGCCGGCGCCAAATGACACGATTTACCTTGTGATGCGCCTCTACTGGCCCAGGACGGAAGCACCCTCCATCCTCCCTGCCGGTGCTGGCAGCTGGCAGCCCCCGGGAATTGTGCAGGCGAAGTGACATACACCGGGTCGGTGCGATTGCAGGCCAGAGCTGGTGGCACGCGAGCCCGCCCGGTAATCCGCAATGTTGCCAAGTGAACAGTTGAAGATAACCGTGGAGTTCCTGACACCGTTTCTCACCGAAACCTGAACAGGGAAATTCGAGAAAGAAGTAACCGCAGGAATGAAATGACAAAGCTGACCCTGTTGATCATCTGCATTGCGCTTACCGGCTGTATGTCTGCAGGCCCCACACTCGTCAGCGGTTCACGCACCGACTACAACGTGGTATTGCGACAAGCGGACGACCAGCAGATGCTACTTAACCTGGTCCGCTTGCGCTATCGGGATCAGGCGATGTTTCTTGAAGTCAGCGCGCTTAATACCCAGTTCTCTATCAGCAACGAGGTGAATGCCAACACTGTACTGGGCCAGGGGGACAGTTACCTGGGGCTCGGGGGCAAAGTTGTGGCTCAGGAGACCCCCACTGTCTCCTACACGCCGCTGAAGGGAGCCGACTTTGTCCAGCGGGTACTTACACCCATCAGCCTGAATACTCTGTATCTGCTGAGCACCTCAGGTTGGAGCTCAGATCGATTGTTCCGGCTTCTGGTCGATGAAATGAATGACGTCGGCAACGCCCAAGGCGCGAACGGCCCAACTCCAGCGCAGGCGCCCGCCTACGAGGAGTTCAAACGCCTGTCATTCCTGCTGCGCCAGTTGAGTTTGGATGGCCTGTATACGGGTGCCATTTACAATAACCAACCGGTATTGGTTTTTGAGCCAGAGGCTCTCGATTACGCTCAATATCAGGAGTTCACACGCGTTCTGGGCCTGAACCCCGCCAAGCTGGTCTTCCCGGTTACCGAGGCCGCTCGAAGTGCTGGCAATAACAGCATTAACCTGCGCTTCAGATCTTTTGCCGGCGTGATGTATTTCCTGTCGCAGTCTGTTCAGGTCCCCGAAGAGGATGTTGTTGCCGGTAGAGTAACTGTCACCAGGGACACCGCGGGGCAACCGTTCGACTGGCAGCGAGTCACTGAAGGTATTCTGACAATCAGATCCAGTACCGAACCGCCGGATAACGCTTCAGTTGCCATCAATTATCGCAACAGCTGGTTCTACATCGACGATTCAGATCTTGATTCAAAGTCCACCTTTTCACTGCTGGGCCAGGTGTACCAGCTTGAGGCCGGTAACGCGAAGAGTGTTGTTCCAGTGCTGACGCTCCCTGTCGGTAATTGAGGCGCCGGTCTGTCACGATTGCTAAAACAACGTACAAGCACGCGTTTAGTTGACGTTATTGATGAGTTCAGGAGACCCGGTCAGCGAATCATTACTTGCAGCAGTAGAGACTATCTGTCTTGAGCAACTTCTTGCGCATCAGTATTACGTTTATCGCCATTCTGCTCGTCGGACTTTCGGCGGCTGCTACCATATTCGTTTACACCGCAGACTACAATCGTCACAAAGGCTTTATTCAGAAGGCTGTCGAGGAGGCGACCGGCCGGCAGCTCACCATCAACGGAAACATGGTAATCACCATGTCGCTGCCACCGGCAGCTTGCCGTTAGCGACGTGACACTGGCCAATGCAGCCTGGGGATCGCAGCCGCAGATGGCGCACATCGGGGAGCTTCGGCTACGCGTCAGGCTGGTCAAGCTGCTGATGAGACAGATCGATATCAAACGCATCAGGTTGATCGACACCGATCTGCTGCTGGAATCCAACACCAGTGGTCAATCGAACTGGCGCTTCAGCGACAATGAGGGTTCGCGCACCCGCGCCCGTTTTTGGGGCGTGGCGGTAAACCACCTCGAAATCGAGCAGCTCGCCGTGACCGTGCGTAGCGGTGCCATCGCTTCCACCCCGGCACACTACGAGCTCAAGCGCCTCGAACTGACGCAGTCTGCGGCATCCGACTCACTGGCTGTCGAGCTGCAGGGAAGCCTGAACAGTCAGCCAGTGGCTTTATCCGGGCAGACCGGGCTGTTGCGTGACCTGTTCGCCGGCGTACGCTTCCCGCTGGCGCTGTCCGGTGACGTTGCCGGCGCGAAGGTCAAGCTCTACGGCGGGTTTGATAACCTCGCGACGCTTGCGGGACTTGACCTGACGGTGGAAGCAACGGGCAGCGACCTCGCCACCCTGGGTACAGGGATGGGGTTCACAATTCCGCAGACGGATAGCTTCGACCTGGCAGCGCAGCTGACTTCCGATGGTGACCGGTTCGCTGTTCGGGACGCCCGGGGCAGTGCCAGCTACAAGGACATCAGGTTGGCGCTGAACGGCGATATCGGCGACCTCAAAATGCTCAGGGAAATTCAGCTGGAACTGAAGGGCTCGGGCAATAACCTGGCTGAACTCGGTTCTCTCGTTGGGGAAACGCTGCCGGTAACGGGAGCGTTTGAAGTCAGCGGCAAGCTGACAGGGTCAGCAAAAAAACTGGTATTGAGCGCGGCACGGGGCACTGTCAGCCGACAGAATAACAGGCTCTCGCTGGCGGGCGGAATCGATGACCTGCTGTCGGTCACGGGTATCAGCCTGGATGTTAAAGCTTCGGGAACAAATCTTGGCGAGTTACGCAGTGTGCTGGGTGAAAAGCTGCCCGATACCGGTCCCTTTTCAGCGACGGCGCACGTGAGCGGAACCGCCCGGGCGCTGGCGGCGCATAAACTACGTGCCAACGTTAAACATGGCACTTCGCATCTGGTGGTTACAGGGAAGGTAGGCGATGTGCTAAAACTCAGTGATATCGCACTCGGCGTCGAGGGATCCGGCAAGCAACTGGGCGAACTGGGGCCCCTGCTTGGCATGCAGCTTCCTGACCTGGGCGCCTTCGATATAAAAGCCCGGCTCAGTGGATCGGACAGGTTGCTGGAGTTGAAAAGTTTCTCGGCGACCGTCGACCAGAGTGATTTGAACGGGTGGGCAAAAGTGGAATTCGGAAAACGGACCAGGGTCACGCTAAGGCTCGAATCCGGTCTGATCGATTTCACCCGCATCATGGGGCAGGTCGAAGACGTGAAAAAACCGGGTGCAGGCATGACGGAGAAAGACAGGAAGGGCGGAACCCGGCAAGTCCTGTTTTCCGACGAGCCTCTGCCCTTTGACCTGCTTAACGCCGTGGATGCCGACATCACTTTCAATGCACGCAACATCAAGGCGCGCGATGCTGCACTCGAGTTTGGGCAGCTTGCGCTGCGACTTGATACGGGTGACCTGCAAGTCGACAAGCTGGAAGCCACATACGAAGGCACCAGGGTGTCGGCAAACCTGAACCTGAAGGCTGGCATGCCCGCGAAGGTGGCTGTGAAATTCCTTGTGCAGGGTTTTGACCTCGGGCGTTTTCTCAAAGAGATGCACCTGTCGCAGGACATCGAAGGGCTGGTCGATCTGGCAGCGGATCTCAGGAGCCAGGGGGATTCACCCCGCAGCCTGGCGGCGAACGTCAACGGGCTGACCGCCGCTGTCATCGGCAAGGGCTATGTGCCACGCTTTCTGGACCTGCTTGCGCAGGATCTGTCACGCCGGGTGATTACCATCTGGGGCAGACACAAGAAATCAGGGGAACTCAACTGCGGCGTCGTTCAGTTCTCTCATACCAACGGCATTGCCAGAAGCGATGCGTTTCTGTTCGATACCCAACTCGGCATTCTCAAGGGCGATGTCGAGATCAACCTGGCGACCGAAAAAATCGATTTCCTGCTTTCCCCCAAGCCCAAGGACAACAGCCTGTTCAGCCTGGCAACGAAACTGCGTGTTACCGGCAGTGTTCTGGATCCCAGAGTCAGGCCGGATATGACGTCCGTGGCAAAAAAAGGGGCCAAGGCACTCAGTTCGCTGGTACTGGGCCCGGCAGGATTGCTGCTACCCTTCATGAGTTCCGGTGCACGGAATCAACACCCGTGCGATATTCAGGCACTCAGGCACAGGGTTCACAGTATCTATGACTGAATCAAGCCAACACAATCAGGCAGGGCCGTCGAATGGAGTTCACTTTAGAATTTATCCGCATGTTCTCTATCGCGCTGCACTCTGCCAGTCACTCCTTTGAGCAAACTCACGACGTTAAAAAGTTTGTCGAGCAGACGGATAAGTGACAGCGGATGCCGCGGACTTTCTCTTTCAGGCCATCCCCTTCCATATCCCGCCGGAAGATACTCCCTGAGTGCTTTGCAGGGAAGTTGATTTGAAGTATAAACTGCAGCAGGATTTTTATGGCCTGCACATGATCATGACGCAATTTTTCAGGCAACCATATGGACCTTTATCCATGGGTCTTTTGCTTCGGTACAGATAACAAGGATATAAGCGATGAATAAGTGGTTTACTGGCAGTTGCGCGGCACTCGCGCTTGCCATGGTCAATGTCCCCGCACACGCGGCCGGCCTGTGGCTTTACGAACAGGGAACCCCCGATGTCGGCACCGCCAGCGCCGGCATGGCAGCCCGCGCGCAGGATGCGGCTACCGCATTCGCCAACCCTGCGGGTATGACCCAGCTGCAGGGATCACAACTGATGGTCGGCGTGCAGCCGATTTATACAAACATCGAATCCGACATCGAGGTGGCCACCTACGGTGGTGGAGACGGCGGCAACGCCGGTGGCTTTGTGCCCTCGGGCGGCCTGTTCTACGTGCACAGCCTTTCGCAGGATCTCAAAGTCGGTTTATCAGCCGGCTCCTACCTGGGGCTGGGCGTGGATTTCGCTGACGACTGGGCCGGGCGCTACTATATCCAGAAGGAAGAGTTTACCACTGTGTTTGCCAATGGCTCGGTTGGCTACCGGGTCAATGACTGGCTGTCGGTGGGTGCCGGGGTATCGGCCGTACATGGTGAACTGGAGTACAAATCAGCACTGAACAATGTGCTCGATGGAGGCGCGGACGGCCGCCTCGACTTCGACGATACCGACATCGATATCGGCGGCAATGTGGGCATACTGATCGAACCACGCGAGGGGACCCGTATCGGTCTTACCTTCATCTCCAAGGTCGAATTCGATTTCAAGGACAACAACATCGCCAAGGGCGCCGGCCCATTGCTGGATACCGCCCTGCGGATATCCGGTCTCGCGGGTGCTGATACCAAGTTGAAGTGGACACTGCCGCAACAGGCCATGCTGGGTGTTCACCACCAACTGAACGATGATCTCGCCATCATGGGTAATCTCGGCTGGCAGAACTGGTCGGAGTTCGGCCAGGTCGGGGTGTCGGTCGACGCCACGACCTCTGTGAGTACCACGGCGGATGCCAACTTCCAGGATACCTGGCACGCCGCCCTCGGCGCCCGCTATCGCCTCGATTCCGTCTGGTCGCTGTCTGCCGGCGTTGCCTACGACAGCTCGCCGGTGACCAATTCTGACCGCAGCATCGCCCTGGCGCTGGACCGGCAGTATCGCTATGCCGTCGGTGCACTGTATGATTGGCGCAAGGACCTCACCCTGGGTGTCGCCTTCGAATATATGGATGCAGGAGAGGCACCGGTCAATCAGCAGGGCGGTAACCTGCGCGGTGACCTCAAG
>CBFCYQ010000176.1:0-6523 GCA_965602205.1 uncultured bacterium
TAATAGAAAACAACACAATCACTGGTTGCGCCAATGGCGGTTTTTGCACGTTTTCCAGTGCGCCACCAACCGTCAGGAACAACATTATCGTTAACAACGCTGGTTACGGCATAGCGAGACCGCCTACATCGCAGGTGGCCGAACTCGACTTATCTTATAATAACGTTTATGGAAATCCCCTTGATTATATCGACATAGCAGATTCGGGATTGGGCTCTATCAGTGTCGACCCTCTGTTCAATCCGAACTACGCCCTCAGTACCTTGTCACCATGTGTCGACGTTGGCGATCCCGACCCCTGGTGTGCCGACCCGGACGGGTCGCGCAGTGACATGGGGGCGATTCCGGTCGGATACTGCTGTATCGGCCTCAGGGGTAATGTCAATAATGACCTGGAGGACAAGATAACGGTGTCCGACCTGACCTACCTGATCGAATACCTGTACGGCGTCCCGACCGGCCCGCGACCGGGATGTATTGAGGAAGGCAATGTGAACGGTGATGCGGAGGAAAAGATCAACATATCGGATGCAGCATATTTGCTGAGTTACCTGTTCGGCTCACCGGCCGGGCCGGCGCCGCCGCCCTGCCCGAGTCAATAGACGTCAGTCTGGTGGAGTGCAAAAGCGGCTGTGAAAACGCCTCGTTATCGGTACTGAGGCGTTTTTTTGTGGCTAGAATCCGGATTTATGTTATATTGAGACCGGATAATGCTCGCAGGGGCTGCTAACTGTACTGCAGGGTTTACTGCATCCGGATTATTCACCAGCGCGGTCACAGTAGCCGATGTCTCTGTTCGGTTGGCTTTGCTATTCTGAGGAAGGAGTCTGCTATGTCGCGCGCTGGAAAAAACGCAATACTATTGCGAGCTTTTCCTTACCTTTTCTTGACCGCCTTTGCCTTTACTCTCATACCGGCTGCCCAGGTGTCGGCCGGACTCACCGCCGATGACATTGACGCCCTGCGGCAGCAGGGAGAGAGGGACGGGTGGACCTTTACCGTCGACCTGAATGATGCCGCCCAGTACTCAATCGACCAACTCTGCGGAACGGTCGTGCCCGATGATTGGGCTGAACGTGCCCCGATGGCCGCCATGTCGGCGGCGGAGGATCTGCCGGCGGCTTTCGACTGGCGGGCTCACGGAGGCACCACACCGGTCAAAAACCAGGGCGGCTGTGGCAGCTGCTGGGCCTTTTCGACGGTGGGAGCCCTCGAATGTAATATCAAAGTACGGGATGGCGTGACGGTCGACCTGTCGGAACAGTGGCTGGTCAGTTGCAACCAGGACGACTGGGGCTGTGGCGGTGGCTGGTACGCCCACGACTATCACTGGTTCAAGAAGGATTGGTGCGGCCACACCGGTGCCGTGATGGAAGAGGATTTTCCGTACATAGCATATGACCTGCCCTGTGATTGCCCGTACGATCACAGCTATCGCATTATATCCTGGGGATATGTAGGTGGCGGTATTCCCTCACCGGATGCCATCAAGCAGGCTATTCTGGAATACGGTCCGGTCTCGACGCTTATCGCCGTCGGCAGCGCTTTTCATGCCTATACCGGCGGAGTCTTTAACGTTGATTACACCGGCTCTCTCAACCACGCCGTCGTGCTGGTGGGCTGGGACGACAACCAGGGCGAAAACGGGGTTTGGATTCTCCGTAATTCGTGGGGCAGCGGCTGGGGAGAGTACGGTTATATGCGCATCGAGTACGGCCATTCCCGCGTCGGATCCTCCACTGCATTCGTGGCCTATCCGTCACTCGCTTTCGATTACCCTTATGGGATTCCGGATGTCGCCGCTACGGGACAGCCAACCTCGTTCGATGTGATCGTCAGCGGAGCGGGCGGCGGCACAACCGTGCCCGGCAGCGGCCAGATCCATTACACCATCAACGACGGACCGCTGCAGGCCGATCCCATGGTGGAAATCTCGCCCGACCATTACGTGGCCAGTCTGCCCGTGCTGGGCTGCGGCGATCGGGCACATTTCTACGTCAGTGCCGAAGAAATCCATAAGGGCAGGGTCTATGATCCCAGGTCGGACACAGCCGGTCCCCACCTGGTCTTCGCCAACACCGGTCAGACGCAGGTTTTCGAAGACGATTTTGAGAGCGATAACGGCTGGACCGTTACCGGCGATGCCACCGACGGCCACTGGGAGCGGGCAATCCCGGCCGATGGGGGCCAGGGAGATCCGCCGACAGCTAACAACGGTTCGGGTATCTGCTACGTAACGGACAATAGTCCCATCAACTCCGACGTGGACTACGGCAGAACCAGCCTCATTTCGCCCACTCTCGACCTCTCAGCCGGTGGTGAACCGGAGGTCCACTACGCGCTGTGGTACTCCAACGATTTTGGAGCCTGCCCGTACGAGGATGTTTTTGAGGTGTTTGTCTCCAACGACGACGGGGATACCTGGGCGCTGGCTCATACCGTTGGCCCGGTGGAATACGCCTCCGGCGGTTGGTACGAACACTCTTTTCTCATTCGAGACGCTGTCGAGTTGAGTTCCCAGATGAGACTCCGCTTTGATGCCTCGGATTACGGGTGTGGCTCGCGGGTAGAGGCAGGCCTTGACGACATCAGAATTGTTGTTCTGGAATGTGATGATACCAGGGACACGGATAGCGATGAGATTCCGGATATTTCCGATAACTGTCCGTCGGAGTACAACCCGGCGCAGGTGGACGAGGACGTTGACCTCGTTGGTGACCTCTGCGACAACTGCCTGGGCGTCTACAACCCGGGCCAGACGGACACTGATGCCGACGACGTGGGCAATAGGTGCGACAACTGCCCGGATGATGCCAATACCCTTCAGGCTGACTCCGACGGCGATACTCGCGGTGACGCCTGCGACAACTGCCCGACCATACCGAATACGGGGCAGGAAAATAGCGATGGCGATGCCCTGGGCGATGCCTGCGATGCCTGCCCGGAGGATGCCAATAACGATATTGACCAGGATGGTCTGTGCGGCGATGTCGACAACTGCCCGTCCGTGGCCAACGTCGACCAGGCTGACACTGACCTCGACGGTGTTGGTGATGCTTGCGACAACTGCCTGACGGTGGCCAATCGCTATCAGAAGGATACTGATGGCGATGGTCTGGGTGACGCCTGCGATGTGTGCTCGGGCGATCCGGACAACGACATCGACCAGGACGGTATCTGCGGCAATGTCGATAACTGTGTGAACACCCCCAACACCGACCAGGCGGATATCGACGCTGACGACGTTGGCGACGCCTGCGATGACTGCGTTGACCCCGACGGTGACGGCTTTGGCAGTCCGGGGTATCCGACCTCAACTTGTGAGATTGACAACTGTCCGGAGGACTACAATCCCGGCCAGGAGGACGCGAACAATTCCGGCATAGGTGACGCCTGCTGCTGTATCGGTTTCCGGGGAAATGTCAACGGTGATGCGGAGGACAAGCTCAATATCTCGGATGTGACGTACCTGATCAACTATCTTTTCGGCATACCCAACGGTCCGGAGTCCCCGTGCCCGCCAGAGGCCAATGTCAACGGTGACCCCGATGGCAAGATTAACGTATCCGATGTGGGTTACCTGACGGCCTACCTTTTTGCCATTCCGCCGATCCCACCACCGCCGCCATGTCCCAATGAATAATCTCTGAATGACAATCTGATGATTTATCCGACCGCCCCCGCAGACCGGGGGCGGTTTTTTTGGTGAAAGATTTGGCCCCCGGATGGAACAAAAACTTAAGGTGGTAAATTTGGCCAGGACCGATGTCTGTGCCGGACGCCAAAATCAGAGTTGTTTACTCTGCTTTTATCCTCACTTTCCGCCCGTTCGCGTGACATCATGACGTTAAATGCCATAACCAGTTGTATCGTCCTTTGGTTGCGGCAACAATGTGGGATATTTCACGGAGGTTCTTATGAGAGTGTCAGTACGCATTCGCCGATCGATTCTGTGCTCGGTGACCCTGTTTTTTGGACTTATCGGGGCGGCGCCACTTCAGGCTGAATTGACTCCCGATGACATCCAGGCTCTGAACGAACAGGGGCAGAGTGAAGGATGGACTTTTACAGTAGGCCTGAACGAGGCCACTCAGTATTCAATAGAGCAGTTGTGCGGGCTGAAATTGCCTGACAACTGGCAGGAAGAGGTCGGGCCGGCTCCGAAAGTGGCAATCTCGGGAGACCTGCCGGCGACCTTCGATTGGCGAGAGCGCGGAGGGACCACTCCGATAAGAAACCAGGGTGGCTGCGGCAGTTGCTGGGCGTTTGCGGCGGTAGGAGCTGTCGAGTGTAACATCAAGGCTCGCGACGGCATAACCTTCGATTTGTCGGAGCAGTGGATCGTGAGCTGTAACCTGGACGGAGACGGTTGCGATGGTGGCTGGCATAACAAGGCCCTGGAGTACTTCTGGTATCGAGAAGCTGCATGCGGGGGCGTTGGGGCAGTTCTGGAAGAGGATTTCCCCTACGAGGCGGCCGACGTGCCATGCGGTGGCCCCTACGATCATTACCATCGTATACTCTCGCGGGATATCCTGGATTACGGTGACGCGCCAGTCGATCTGCTCAAACAGGCGATCCTGGACTATGGTCCCATCGCGGTCTGTGTAACGGTCAGTGATCCGTTTCAAGCCTATTCGGGTGGTGTATACAACTACGATGATCTCTTAACTGACATCAACCATGTAGTGGTGTTGGTCGGCTGGGATGATAGCCAGGGCGAAAACGGGGTCTGGTTTCTGCGCAACTCCTGGGGCACCGGCTGGGGGGAAGGCGGCTACATGCGCATTGAGTACGGCCGCTCCCACATCGGACATATGCCAGTTACTGTCAGCTATCCCGGGCTGGCCTTCGAGTACCCAGGCGGGATTCCCCATGTTGCGACCGCCGGCCAGCCGACGTCATTCGATGTAATCACACCAGGCCTGGGTGGCGGCACACCGACCCCGGCAAGCGGCCAGATTCACTATACTATCAACGACGGGCCGCTGCAGAGCGACGCCATGCTTGAAATCGAGCCCGGCCATTACGTAGCCAGTCTTCCCGCAATGGCCTGCGGTGATCGGGCGCGATTCTATGTCAGCGCCCGGGAGATACACAAAGATTTCGATTACTTTGATCCTGTTCTGGATACATGTGAGCCGCACCTGGTTTTCGCCAGCACGGGCGTGGCCCAGGTTTTTGAAGATGACTTTGAGACGGATAAGGGCTGGACCGTTACCGGCGACGCCACCGACGGTCAGTGGGAGCGAGGTGTTCCTGCCGACGGCGGCCAGGGCGATCCGCCCACGGCCTACGGCGGCACCGGCATGTGCTATGTTACGGACAACTACTATGTGAATTCGGACGTTGACGGCGGCACCACCAGCCTGATCTCGCCGTCGCTGGATCTGTCAGTCGATGGTGAACCGGAAGTTACCTACGCTTTGTGGTACTGCAACGATTTCGGAGCCTGTCCCTACGAGGATGTCTTCGAAGTATATGTTTCTGACGATAACGGGGCCACCTGGGAATTGGCTCAGACAGTCGGTCCCAGCGAGTTTGCCTCCGGCGGTTGGTATGAACATTCGTTCCTGGTCCGCGATATCTTGGAGCCGACATCTCAGATGAGACTCCGCTTTGATGCCTCGGATTACGGATGCGGCTCGCGTGTCGAAGCGGGTCTGGACGATATCAGAGTCATTATCCATGAATGCGACATGGCCCTGGACAGCGACGGTGATGCCGTGGCGGATGTTTCCGACAACTGTCCCTGGACCCAGAACCCATCACAAGCTGACAGCGACCTGGACGGGATTGGCGACCTGTGCGACAACTGCCTGGGAGCGTATAATCCCGGTCAGACCAATACGGACGGCGACAGCCTTGGCACTGTCTGTGATAATTGTCCAGATGCGGCCAATGATGACCAGTTGGATTCCGACAGTGACGGCGTGGGCGATGCCTGTGACAACTGCCCCTCGTTGGCGAATGCCGAACAGGAGAACAGCGACGGGGATGCCTTCGGTGATGCCTGCGATGTCTGCCCGGAGGATGCCAATAACGATATCGACCAGGATGGAATCTGCGGCGATATCGACAACTGCCCGTTTGTGGCCAATGCCGATCAGGAGGATATCGACCTCGACGGTGTAGGTGATGTCTGCGACAACTGTCTGACGGTGCCCAACCCTTATCAGCAGGACGCCGATGGTGATGGTCTGGGCGACGCCTGTGACGTCTGTTCGGAGGATCCGGACAACGACATCGACCAGGACGGTATCTGCGGCAATGTCGATAACTGCGTCAACACCCCCAACACCGACCAGGCGGATGTGGACGCTGACGGTGTGGGCGATGTCTGCGACGACTGTATCGACCCTGACAGCGATGGCTTTGGCAATCCAGGATATCCCTCGGCGACCTGTGAGATAGACAACTGCCCTGAAGACTATAATCCCGGCCAGGAAGATGCCAACAACTCTGGCATCGGTGATGCTTGCTGCTGTATTGGAATTCGAGGTAATGTGAACGGCGATGCGGA
>CBFCYQ010000177.1:0-6413 GCA_965602205.1 uncultured bacterium
TTTGAGATTTCTCTCTTTCTTTTCTTTCGCATCCCAGCCCAAGCCGATGATCGTGTAGCCATCATGGGGCACTATCCATCCCAAGCCGGAGCCGAAGGTGCGGGCATCCATGTATAATTCGATTTCGTCACCCTCCCACGGCGCTCGGTACTGGAAGGTCACACCCACGTTTTTGGTTTTCAGACCCAGATATTTCCTGGTTAGAGAAGCCGAACTGTCTGCGCCGATAAGATGACGGTAACCTATGTCGTGTCCGTTAACGCTGACGTGCCCGGGCCAAATCCGTTTGACCCAGGCCCCAGTTCGTACTTCAGCCCCGCTCGTCACGGTTTTGTCGAGCAGGAAATGACCAAGTTTCCGGCGGTCGACGGTCGAAAGGAAAACCCACGGCAGGGATATTACATATGATTTGTTGCCCATGTGGGCTTTGATTGACGAGAACTGCCTGTCGGCAATATCGAGGGGAATGTCAAGTTCCGATATTTTTGTCGGCAACCCACCCGCGCAGACCTTGGGGCCGATCTCCTCGTTTTTTTCCAGAACGAGGACGCTCCGGCCCGATCGGGCCAGTTCCTCGGCCGCCACCAACCCCGCTGGTCCGGCCCCGATAATGACTACATCGAACCGTTCGGGCACTACGCCTCCGTCATATCTCAATAGCGCTCCGGGGACCCGCAGGCACAAGCACCCGGCCCCGGCGCATTGCTGAAAGATACCTAGAGTCAACATTCGGGGCAAATACTTGTTGCCAGCACATATGTGCCCGGCACGGTCATCTAAACGTGCGGTATTGTTTGACAGAGACAACCATATACTGTTATCTGTAGTGGTACGCAGGGTCCCTCAGTTGAAAGGAGAAGTCCGAAATGAGAATAATCGCCTTGCTTTTGTGTTGCCTGTTCGCGGGCATCTCGTCCAGCGCGCGTAACATCACTTTTGATGATCTTTACGGCCTCCCTACCTGCAGTGACCCGCAGATTTCTCCTGATGGCCGACGGATAGTCTTCGTGCTGCGGACCAATGATCTGACCGCCCACACCCGGCATAGCCAGTTGTGGATGATCAACGCCGATGGTACCGGTCTGGGGCAAATGACACACGATTCCGCCGGTAAATCCAATCCGCGCTGGTCACCGGACGGAAATACCGTGCTGTACCTCGCCGACAGTGATAACGGCACCCAGGTGTGGGCGCTGCCCGCAGGCGGTGGTGAGCCGAAAACCGTGACAGCTCTTGCGACGGGGGTGTACAGCTTCGAATGCCTGCCGTCCGGAAAGGGATTACTCGTTGTCTCCCCTGTGTACCCCGACTGCAACACTGATAGCTGCAACCAGGCTCGGTTGGCGGAGGTGGAGACAGCGCCCGTACAAGCTCGACTCTTTGACAAACTGCTGTTCCGCCACTACAGCCGGTGGGCCGACGAGCGAGTCGACCGACTGTTTGTGACCGACCTGACAGAGGCCGGGCATCGAGCCGTGGTCACCAGCCCCTACGATGTCCCGACGACACTCCTGGGTGGCTACCGTGATTTCGCCGCGTCCCCCGACGGAGGACAGATCTGCTTTGCCATGAGCAGCGACTCACTGCCCGCTGTATTGGTAAATAACGATTTGTACATCGTACCGTTTTCCGGAGGAGAAGCCGTCAGGCTGACGGATGCGCCGGGATTGGAAATTTCGCCCCGGTACTCCCCGGACGGCCGTTACCTGGCCTATCACGCTGTGGCGCGAGCGGGATATGAGTCCGACCAGCGCGACCTGATGATATTCGACCGGGAAACCGACCGGCATATTAACATCACGGCGGACTTCGACCGCTCCATCGGTGAATTCGTCTGGGGGCCGCGGGCCGAATTCATTTACTTCTCAGCCATCGACCGGGGTTTCTGCAAAATCTATCGGATCGATATCGCGAAGCACAAGGTCGAAATGTTGCTGGGCGACGCTGATTACGGCGATCTGAGGATTTCCCCCAACGGCGAATACCTGCTGGTCCAGCGCTCACTATCGGACGAACCTTACGAAATGTACCGGTTTGATTTAGCTGCGCGGCAACTGACACGCCTGACTTATTTCAGCGAAGAGATCGTCAAAGACCTGGATATGAGCCGCGCCGAAGAGTTTTGGTTTACCGGCGCGATGGGCGACTCGGTCCACGGTTTTATGATCAACCCCCCCGATTTCCAGCCGGACGGACAGTATCCCCTGGCCCTGCTCATACACGGGGGACCGCAATGGTGCTGGCTGGGCAATTTCAACTATTACGGGTGGAATACTCAGTTAGTGGCGGCCCAGGGATACGTGGTGGCGCAGATCAACCCCCACGGCAGCGTCGGCTACGGTCTGGAGTTCAAAGAATATGTGTCGGGCAATTGGGGCAAGGGTGACTATGAAGATATCATGAAGGGTGTCGATTACCTGACTGCCCGTTACCCTTTCATCGATTCGACGCGGATGGCGGCCCTGGGGCGTTCTTACGGCGGTTTCATGGTAAACTGGATCTGCGGTCACACCGACCGGTTCAAGTGCCTGGTGAGCGTCGATGGATGCTTCGAGCATATCAGCGATTATTGTTCCACCGATGAACTCTGGTTCCCGGAGTGGGAGTACAAGGGCACCCCGTGGAATAATCGGGAGGAGTATGTACGGTCATCGCCGAGTACCTACGCCGGCAATTTCAAAACGCCGACCATGGTTGTTCACGGACAGCGGGATTACCGCGTCGATGTGAGCCAGGGCCTGCAAATGTTTACGGCGCTTCAGCGCATGGGCGTGCCATCACAACTGTTGTACTTTCCGGACGAGGGCCACAGCGTGCGTAAGCTGCAAAACCTTCGCTACGGCTACGAGACCCTGTTCGAGTGGTTGGCTCGCTGGCTGCAGCCGTGAATTGGCCGACGTGCCGGCAGGAGCTTCTCGCGGCCGTCCACCGCGCGATCCGGCAATCGTTTGATTTTCGGTCCGTTTTGAGCTATAGTTACGGCCTATGTTAGTCACCTGGCTCGGTTTTGTGGTTTCGCTGGCCGCGATTTTAATCATATCTAAGAAGAACCTGCCGCTGGCTCTCATTTGCGGCGCCCTGCTACTGGGTCTGTTCACCTTGCCCGTCGGCGTTATTGTCGAGCGAGTCATCTTCACATTCACGGATAGCTCAATCCTGTTTCTGGCCTTAGCCATGGGAATTGTCCCGATGCTGGGAGGGACCATGACCGACAGCGGCCAGGTCGATTCCTTGATAAACAATGTGCGCCTTAACAGGCGTTTTCTACTGCCTTTCTCGGCTTCCCTTATGGGCCTGGTGCTCATGCCGGGGGGAGCTTTGCTTTCGGCCCCGATAGTCGAGAAGGGTGGTGAGAATGTGCCGCCTGGCCTGAAAGCCGTCATTAACAACTGGTTTCGCCACTCCTTCATACTCATCTATCCCCTGGCGCCAAGTCTGATTGTGGCGGCCGAAATCGCCGGACTCGACGTCTACCGAGCCATCGTATATCTTCTTCCCGGCTTTGCCGTCGCCTTCGGTTTGGGGTACGTGTTCTTTCTCAGGCGGGTTCACGGCCGATTGGCTTTTCGCGAGAAGTTTTCCCTGCCCGGCCTGCTGGTACCGTTAGCCATCATTCTGTCTGCTCCCTTCCTCGACTTTGTTCTCAAGAGGGTCTTTGCCATTGGTACCCTGGCGACTCTCATTGGCGTTGCAACCGGCCTGACCCTCTCTATTCTTCTAAGTCGCCGAAAGCTCGACATGAAAAACATCGCCCGCCGCATGAAGCCGTGGAACTTCGCCTTGATTATAGTGGGAATGTTTCTCTATCTGCACATTTTCCAGAGTTCGAACGCCGGGGACCTCATCGCCTCACTGCCTTTGCCACCACGCCTGCTGGCAATAACAGCCGGCTTTCTACTGGGGCTTCTCACCGGACGCGTGCAGCTTCCGGCCTCGATTATCCTGCCCGTTTACCTGGCGGCGGCCGGAAGCATAACGCCGTTTGTTTTTGCCCTGATTTACATATCAATCTACTTTGGGTATGTCACTTCGCCGGTACATCCTTGCCTTATCGTCACCTGTCAGTATTTCCATGTCCCTATCAGGGACATGATCAAAAAGCTGGCACCCGCAACTTTGATAATAATTATCACCGTTCTGGTTCTCTCCTCGTTAGTGCCAACATAGCGGCAGGGTGTTGACAACAGCCGGGAAATCTGTCTATATTTAAACGACACCTCAGAGATCGTCTAGCCACCGTTGATACGGAACGGACACCAGGCTAATATCAGAGCAGCAAACTCATCCTGTCGTGCAGGTGACAACGTGCCGTAGAGCCAATTTCATATGGAGGGAAATAAATATGAAGAAAACCCGGCGTAATATCTCCGTACTGCTTCCGGCTGCGGTCGCAATTTTTTTTGCCGGCTTGAGTCTGAGCGGATGCGAGGAGAAAAAATCTTTGGACAACCCGGATGTCACAAGGCAAACCGCCACCCTGCGGGCGCACCCCGGAGCTTTACCAGAGCTTGACTTTTTTGACTTTTCTGCCGGGAAGGTTCTTATCCTGCATACCGATACGTCGGCCACCATGGCCAAAGACCTGTTCTATATCTGTCACGAGGCGGACACCCTCCTTCTCGGGGAGGAAGTCGGCGGCGCCGATATGGATAACATTCTGCTCCTGGGTGGCTTTGCCGACCTCAATTCCATAAAGGTCGTGCCGGACAGCGGCTACATGTCAAGCGTCGACGTGGCCGCCGGGGACATCTTTGCGGTTATAACCTCTGAAGGCAATTATGCGAAGATTCTGATACTGAACCAGGATACTCTTGGCTTAAAATTCGAATGGGTCTATCAACCGGACGGCAGCCGCTACTTTCCATAGCGGCGCTATCCGGCCGACAGACCCGTTATTCAGACAAACGGTATCAACGCCGCCCGGGGGCTATTGTGCCCAGGGGTAGTGGCTTCGAGGGACACAAAAGCTTCCGGTCGGGGTCGTGATGAAGTCCACGGTAAACTCCAAGATATCGTCGTCGGGATGGCGATACGGTTCAATGACTTTTACGGTATACTCGCCGGGCAGCAGGTTCGTGATTTCGTAGTCAATGTCGAACAGGCACAGGCAGTCACAGCCACCATTGTCCAGTGAATCTATCTCCTCGATTATAATCGTGCTGCCCACAACGTCAATATCGGCCACGATAATGGGGCAGCAATTCAGCCCGGCATTGATGTGCGTCAACTGCAACAGGCCCTCGCCGTCATACTCGTAGGCAATACAGTCCTGATCCTCAGGGGCGAAGTAATCCATGTTACCATCGGAGAATTCCTTACAGCCGGTGGCATTGACGATACGACCGTCCGGGCATGCAAACACATGCCAGGGATAGTGGTTCCGCTGGATACATTCGAAGCCGGTCGGCATCGCCGAGATGTCCACCGTAAACTCGATTGAGTCCACGCCGTCGGTACCCCAATCCACAGACATGTAGGGGCCGAGGATGATTATCTGATACTCGCCGGGGGCCAGGTGCTCGATTTCGTAGTTGACGTCGAAAAGGCACAGGCAGTAGCAGCCGCCGCTGGTCATGTCTTCGTCTTCAACAATCCTGATGACGTTGCCGTCGATGGTGATCTGCGCCGTTATCTCATCCGGACAACAATTGAAACCGGCGTTCTGATGCTTTAATGACAGGACAGACTCGCCATCGTACTCCCAGCTCAGGCACTCTTTGTCAGAGGGCGCAAAACCCAGCTTGGTGTCCGTGAACAACTTACACCCATAGGTGGCTAACAACTTCCCCGACGGTGGTGCACCGTCAGGCGATACCATCGGGGCTTTCTCATCGTCACAGCCGGATAATAGGGCCACCGTAGTGAACAGTATTAAACACAGCGACCAGGCTACGAAGCCTCTTTTGGTTCTATAACCGCCTGATGTAAACATATCAAGAATCCTCCTTCAGGATAATTTGCCATCACTTGCTATCAAATAGGAGGCCTGGCGGCGTAATTTAGTCCATCGAGATTGAGAAAAAACTCCATAATCGACCTCCCGTCTCTGCTTACTATTAATATACGTTTGATTAGAAGATCTGCAAAGTCTTACCGGCTGGCGATGAACCCGGGATTGGGCCATGGAACGAGGCGGGCCGCCTAAAAGCCTGTACCACAATCGGATAAAGACAAAGACAGTCGGCCGGATTTTTATATCTGATCAGAGGAATTATCGACCGGGATATATTCTTTAAACCATTTAAAGCCAAATTCCTCCATTATCTTCAAGTAGCGGTCGTTGCCGTCGGGCATGACATCGGCCATATAGTGCAACCCGAAATATCGCTGAACCGCGCTGATATACCCGTTCTCCTTTATTCGGGCCAGGCACTTCTCGGCGAATCCCGGTCCGTGGACGCGCCTGCACACGG
>CBFCYQ010000178.1:0-6411 GCA_965602205.1 uncultured bacterium
TGCTTTCGCTTTTTCCTCCAAAGCGCGCGGCCAGGCTGTCCAAGCAGATGATAACGATAGCTGAGAAATAATTATGACTGGTGCCGGGAATCAGATATTTGACTTAATGCTGGGGAATGCCGGCGTTGCTGATACCGCCTCATCAGGCGGGCAGCCGGTCGAGCCGGTGGATACGCTTTTTGGAGATGTCTTCTCCAAAGCACTGGCCATGAATGCCGTGCTGGGCGGCGGCTCTGCCGAAGGCACCATCGTCGGCAACGACGGCCTGGCCGGCGATTTTCTGCAGGTCCGGATGGGTCTGACAGGCCGGCAACCGGCCGACATTATCGGTTCCGCGACAGGAGAGCCTGCCGACAATTTGTCAAATCTGCTGAATTCAGTAGGTGATGGAGTAAGCGAGGCGGGATCGGGCAGGAATGTTCTGGCCGCTCTTCCGCTCAACGGCCCGATATCCAACCAGTCGCTAAGGGACATCATTAATAGTGTCGCCACTGACCTGGAACCCGGCAAGTATCTTATAACGGATGCGTTCGTCAAGAACGGCAGCCTGAATATCACCGTCACGAGCGATGCAAAAGATCCGCAATCCATCAGGATATCGTTGCCACTGGCGGTGCTGCAAGAGAACCTGGCGGCGGCTTCAGGCCGGATGACCCCGGCCAACCGTGTGGAACTAAACAACGTAAACTCCCAATTGCCGCAACTGGAGTCCTACTTTTCGGATCTCAAGTTGCGCGAATTGACGGTGGAAGTAGACCGGCCGCATCGCGGCGCGAGTATAGGCAGGTCCGTCCCGACCGTTGATGAACCACTTATAATAACCCTGACAGCCGAACGCGGTGGACAGGAATTGGCCATCAGGAGCAAACTGAACCGACAGCAGGTCAGGGCCTCGACCGCCAACAGCGCTACCGCCACCGACGCCGTAAGCGAGGAGCAGCCCTTCCTTGAAACTTCGGCAAAAGAACACGAGAGCCCGACAGGGCAGAACCCGTTTGCTCGCCGCGGCAAAGCGGCGGTAGGGTTCGATGCCACGCAGACGGGCAAGCCGAAGCCGGGCGGGTTTGAGCCGCTCAGCCAGTTCGGCCGACAACTCAATAGTATAGAGAACCCTTCCGGGCTGACGGGGTTTGACCGCTCCGAGGCGGTCCTGGACGCATCCGCAGACAAGTTCAACGCACGGCCTGTCCGTGTTTCTCTGCCGGAGTCTTTCCAGGCGGCGTCACGTCAGCACGGCCAGTCGATAATGCTAAAAATAGAGCCGGAACATCTTGGCCCGGCCCGCCTGAACCTGGTCATGCGTCACGACGCACTGGTGGCAAGAGTAGTTGTCGACAGCGTCCAGGCTAAAGTGCTGATAGAAAGAAACCTCGATACCCTGGTCGAGCAGTTGGCCAAGGCGGACATCAATCTTGAAAAAATAGAAGTAGAAGTGGGCGGTAGCGGCGGCGAAGGCGGTCAGTTTGAGCGCCGCATGTTCTGGCCACAGCGAAACCGCGCCGCCGTTCTGACACACGATAACGAAACAAACGCCGAACGTGCCATCGTCACTCCCGATGTCTATCAGGCTCCCCGGACTTACGTAGGGGAGAGTGGCGTAAACCTCCTGGCGTAGGAGCTACGAATTATGTCTTACATATCACCGGTTGCCACCGACCCCAACGGGACCCCGAAGACGGCAGAAAGCATGCGGACTCTGGGAAAGGACGACTTCCTGCAATTACTCGTCACCAAGATGCAGTACCAGGACCCGCTGGAGCCGATGGATGATGAGGATTTCATAGCGCAACTGGCCCAGTTCTCCTCGCTGGAGCAGATGAACAACATCGCCATGGGCCTCGAGGAAGCCAACCAGTTGAGCTTTTTGCAGATGCAGTCGCTCAATAACACCATGGCCGCCGGCATGATCGGCAAAGATGTAAAGGCGGAGTATAACGGCGTCTACGTTGACCAGGGGAACTCATCGACGATATCGTTTACCCTCGACCAGGCGGCAGAGGACGTTGAATTCACCATCCGGAGCACCGACGGTACCGTCGTGGCTGTGCTGAACAGAGAAGATCTTCTGCCGGGAGCGGACACCGTTACCTGGGACGGCCGGGACCGAGTGGGTAACCAGGTGGCGGACGGCTACTACACCGTTGAAGTCACCGCCACGGCCGCCTCCGGGGCCACTTTCACGCCAAGCCTGGCTCTGGCCGGTCGCGTGGAGTCGGTCGTGTACCGCGAAGGTATCGCTTTTCTGAAGGTACAGGGTGTCGAAATTCCAATCGCTGACGTCATCGCTATCGGCGAACCCGGCGCTTTTACCGGCACCGAAGGTGACGAAGGCAGCGAGGATGAAGGGTAAGGACAATGGCCATGAGCGCAGACAGTGCCGTCAAGATTAACAACTATCAAAGGCCGATCGATCTGATCGAAATCGCCAACCGTGGGACAAAACCTTCCGATGGCGACAAAGTCGAGGGCGAGTCTTTCAAAGACATGTTTTCACGCGAGTTGGCCGACCAGCGAAACGTGACCTTCTCCAAGCACGCCCAGGAGCGTCTTTATTCGCGCGGTATTGAACTGTCGGAAGCCCACCTCAATCGCATCGTCGATGCTATTGACAAGGCCCAGACCAAGGGTTCCAAGGATGCCCTGATTCTTTCGGATGAGGCGGCCTTTATCGTGTCGGTCAAGGAGCGCACGGTGGTAACCGTGTTCGATCCCCAGGGTCTGCGCGAAGGAGTGGTCACGGCGATTGATTCGGCCGTGATCATTTAGGATGAAAAATGATAAGCAAATATAACAGTAACGTGAAACGGGGTTGGTCTCCATTGGGATGGAGAGACCCTGCCATAATGCATGGAGGGCACTAAACCATGATGGCATCATTGTTCGCAGGTGTATCTGGCTTGAAAAACCACCAGACGAAGATGAACGTGATAGGTAACAATATCGCGAACATCAACACGATTGGTTTTAAAGCAAGCCGGGTGAATTTTCAGGAGGCGCTGGTCCAAACCTTCAAAGGGGCCGGCCGGCCGTCGGCTATATCCGGCGGCACCAACCCGCTGCAGCTCGGTCTGGGCATGCAAGTGGCGGCGATTGATACCATGTTTCAGCAGGGCGGACTGGAGACAACCGGCCAAATCACCGACCTGGCCATCCAGGGTTCGGGATTTTTCATCCTGGGAGACGCCAACGACAACAAGTTTTACACCCGGGCGGGTGCGTTTGGTTTCGATGCCAACTCGAACCTGGTGGACCCGGCTACGGGACTTTTTGTACTGGGCAAGATGGCTGATGCCTCGGGTGATATTCCGTCGCTGGCCACTATCGGAACCATCACCCTGCCGTTCGGGCAACAGGACCCGGCCAAGGCCACCGAGGTGGTCACGCTGGCTAACAACATCGATGCGTCGGCCACCGATTCGACGGCGCGGCTTGTGTACGCCGGTACGTCAAACGTGTTCAATGTCTCCGGCACGGCTCTTAACGGTGTGGGCGGCATTCACACGATCGACATCGTCGGTAACCAGGCCACGCGGGGAACACTGATCGGCGGCGTTGCCGGTCTCACGCTCGGCACTACCCTGGGAGTAGGCGGTCTGGGCATCACCGACTTTGATTTTTCGTTGACGATTGACGGCTCCCGCACCGAGAACGTCACGGGCCTGAGCGGGACATCGACCATCGAAGACCTGTTCAACGGCATCAATCAGATTGCCGGTGTGACGGCGACGCTGACGGCCGGTGGTGAAGTGCAGATAACACGCGACAAAGCCGGCTCGGACGCTGTCTATAACTTCGAGTCAAATGATTCCGTGGCCGGCAATATCGTCAACCTCGTATTCGGTGTCGCTCCCGGGGCGGGCAATACGTTCGTTTCCGTCGGCGGTAACGACGCCACCTTTGTGGCCACTGATACCTTTGTCCCTTCACGCGGCAGCGGTCCGGCGACCGGTCCCGTGACATCGACTCTGGATTTAGTCATTGATGACAATACCGGTCTGGCCACGGGCTTGAGCGATCTGGGCGACGGCGGCGTGGAAATCAGTGCCGGTTCGGCCGGCCTGGCGGCCACCACCGTGGGTAACGAGCTGGTTATCGAGACCGCCGCCACCACCCATTCAACGTCGATCAACGTGTTCGACTCGCAGGGCGCCAAGCACACCTTTACTATCGAATTCTTCAAGTCGATAATCGACAACCGGTGGGAATGGAACGTTTCCACCCTGGGTAACGAGACAGTGACTACCGGCGGATCCGGCTACGTTCTCTTTGATTCGGACGGCTCGCTGAGGAGCTTTGATTACAACGGCGGGGCTACCGCCGTTATCATCGACCCCGGCAATGGAGCCGAGAATCTCGCCATTACTCTCGACGCGGGCACCCCGGGCAATTACAACGGTTTGACCGGGTTTGCGTCGGGCAGGCACACCGCTTCCATCGTGGCCCAGGACGGCTATGGGCTGGGGATTCTGGAAAAGATCGCCATTGATGAGGCCGGCAATATCTCCGGTATATTCTCCAACGGTGTCACGCGCGTCCTGGCGCAGATACTCCTGGCGGATTTCTCCAACCAGGCCGGTCTCAGGAAAGCCGGCAAGTCGATGTATCAGCCGTCGGCTAACTCCGGCGAGGCGGTCGAAGGTGTGGCCGGCTCAACTGTAGCCGCCAGAGTATCGTCCGGCGCCCTGGAATCGTCGTCCGTCGACATTGCCCAGGAATTTACGAGCATGATCACGGCCCAACGCGGTTTCCAGGCCAACGCCCGGATTATCACCACTTCGGACAACATGCTCGATGAACTGGTAAACATAAAGAGATAATTAGATGATAAAAGTCACCCGTTTAAATGATTCACTGCTGGTTCTCAACGCCGATCTCATTGAGTTCGTTGAGTCCAGTCCCGATACCATTGTTTCGCTCACCACCGGTAAGAAGATAATGGTGAAGGAATCCATCGATGACATCATTGCGAGGGTGGCGGCATTCAAGAGAATGTGCGGTATCCGTGTGCAGAGCCCGGATACCGCCGCAAATCCTGAAGGGGTTTAGCAATGGCCAATGAAGACGAGAAGACGATGATCGAATCGGACGATTCCGGCGTTGAAGAGGCACCGAAGGCGACCCCCGGCAAAGCGGGCCGCAAACGACTGTTTCTCTTTGGCGGCGTTGGTTTGGGAGCGGTTGTCATAGGGATCGCTTTGACGGCCTTTGTCATCAAACCGCTCATGTCCGGCTCCGCTGAGGAGGACTCGGAATCAGCGCGGGTGGAGCAATCCCATCAGAAGCAGCAAGCGGAAAAACCCAAAAAGGAACGCAAGAAGTCGACCGGGGATCGAAAAAGCCAGGGCAAAGGCGAATCCTACATCTATTCGATTCAAGACATCGTTATAAACCCGGCCGGCACCGGCGGCTCGCGGTTCCTTTCGGTATCGTTCGGTTTTGAACTCGAGTCGGCCAGACTGGTCGCCCAGTTTGAGGAAAGGGAACCGATTATCCGGGATGCTCTGATAACGATTCTGTCGTCCAAGACGATTACGCAGTTGACCGACGCCAAGCAAAAAGAAGTGGTGCGCTTCCAGATCAAGAAGCGGATTGGACAACTTATGGGGACGGACGATTTGGCCGGCGTTTATTACACGGATTTTGTACTGCAATAAGGACTGAGGCAAGTGGCTAAAATTCTTTCACAGGACGAGATAGACGCTCTCCTGACGACCGTATCGTCGGGTGAAGATCATCCCGCTGAAGAGAAAAGCGACGGCGACAAGCTGCGATCGGTAATCGCCTACGATTTCAAACATCCCAACCGGGTGTCCAAGGACCAGATTCGGACTCTTGAAAACATGCATGACAACTTCGCCGGCCAATACGCCTCCTCTTTGTCGGCCATCCTCAGAACTATTGTCGATGTGGACCTGGTCTCGGTCGACCAGATTACCTACTCGGAGTTTATCATGTCGCTGGTCACGCCGTCGTGCACCTATACATTTGCAGCTCCTCCGCTCGACGCAGCCTGCCTGGCCGATTATAATCCGACCCTGACCTTTGCCCTCATCGACCGCATGTTCGGCGGTAACGGGAAAATCCTGGAGACGGAGCGGGAGTTGACCGGCATCGAAAGGTCGGTGATGCTTCGTCTGGCCAATGAGCTGTATCACGATCTCGAAAAATCGTGGGAAAACATAATCAAGATGGAGGTCGAGCAAAAGAGCTTCGAGACCAACCCCCAGTTCATTCAGATCGTGCCTCCGGGGGAGACCGTAGTAGTTGTCTCCTTTCAGATCAAGTTGTTCCAGTCCACGGGATTGTTGACGGTTTGTTATCCTTACGTTGCCCTGGAACCGGTCATCACCAAGCTCTCCGGACAGAACTGGATTGATTCCACCAAGAAGAAAAATCTCGAAGCCGACCGGT
>CBFCYQ010000179.1:0-6262 GCA_965602205.1 uncultured bacterium
GACAGCCTGTCGGTGGGACTGTTCGAAAACGTCGAGGATCAGGCACGGTACGCGCTGATTGACGACTGCGGTGAGAAACTCAAGAGACTACCCGCGACAGCAGGCAATATCGAATAGCAGTTAAGCTCCCGCCCCCCGCCGCCAGAATAAAGCTTGTCAAATCGCGGTTCAGTTCCTACTATGGCTATGTTTTCGGAGATGCTAACATGAAAGTTATTATTCCTGTTGCCGGGGTCGGCGACAGACTAAGACCGCAGACACATTCACAACCCAAACCACTGCTGCATGTAGCCGGCAAGCCGATGCTGGCTTATATCCTCGACCCCGTGTTGAAGCTCAATCCGGACGAGGTGATCTTCGTCATCGGCTTCAGGGGCGACCAGATTCGGAAGTACGTGGAAAAGAACTTTGACTTCAAAGCTACTTTCGTAGAACAGGACAAGCTACTGGGTCTGGGCTACGCCATTAAGATTGCCCTGGACAGGGTCGACAGCGACCCGGTCCTGATCATTCTCGGGGATACCATCGTCGAATGTGACCTGGACAGGTTCGTATCGTCCGGTGATAACGTGCTGGGTTTGAGACAGGTCGACGATGCCCGGCGCTTCGGCATAGCCGAGGTGGAAAACGGCCGCATCGTGAATATGGAGGAAAAGCCCGCCCAGCCGAAGGGAAATCTGGCCTTGATCGGGCTTTATTACATAAGAGAATCCGCCAGGCTCAGACGTGAATTGGAGAAGATCACCGAGTCCGGCCAGTTGACCCGGGGAGAAATCCAGTTGACCGATGCTCTGCAGGCCATGATCAGACAGGGTACGAAGTTTGTTCCCCACGAGGTGCAGGGTTGGTATGATTGCGGTAAGAAAGAAACCTTGCTCGAAACCAATAAACACTTACTGAAGGGCAAGAGTGCGCCGACGGCGCTGGAAGGCTCCGTGCTCGTACCGCCTGTTTACGTGGCCCCCACGGCGCAGGTCGTAAACTCCGTCATCGGTCCAAACGTGTCGATCTCCGACGAGACCGTGATAAGGGACTGCATCATAAGAAATTCCATAATTGGCTACGGAGCCAACCTTGAAAACGTAATCATCGAAGACTCCCTGCTGGGACATCTAACCAGGTTTTCCGGAACGAAAAAAGTGGTCAACATCGGGGACTCGTCGGAGATAAGCAGTCCCTGAGAGCTGCCAGCTATAAATAAAGCGGGATGTAACATAATCGTGATGAAAGGATACGATGCCGACAGGTAATTTCCTGTACACATCCGAGTCGGTCACGGAGGGTCATCCGGACAAACTGTGTGACAGAATCTCGGACGGTGTGCTTGATGATGTACTCCTTCAAGATACGGCCGGACGCGTAGCTTGCGAGACATTTGTAACCGTGGGGCTGGTAATCGTCGGCGGCGAAATTACCACGACGGCCTACGTTGACATACATGCTCTGGTCAGAGGCATTGTTAAGGATGTTGGCTACACCGATCACCGCCTCGGTTTCCACTACAATTCGTGCGCCATTCTAAACGCCATCGGGGCCCAGTCCCCTGATATCGCCCAGGGCGTCAACGTGGGCGGCGCCGGCGACCAGGGCCTGATGACCGGTTATGCCTGCCGGGAAACCAGGGAACTCATGCCGATGCCCATCATGCTGGCCCACAAACTGACCAGGCAACTGGCCAAAGTCCGCAAGAAGGGGGTCCTGGACTATCTCGGACCGGACGGCAAGTCTCAGGTCACGGTGGAGTACCGCGACAAAAAGCCGTATCGCCTGGATTGCGTCGTCCTCTCATCTCAGCACACACCCGACATTCTCGACCGATCGGGCAAGAAAATCACGCGCAAGTCGCGGGAAGAAATCATCGAAAAAGTGGCTCTGCCGATCCTCCCCAAAAGCATGGTCGACCGCAAGACCAGATTTCTGGTCAACCCCACCGGCAAGTTCGTCGTCGGTGGTCCTCAGTCGGACACCGGGATGACCGGACGCAAGATCATCGTGGACACATACGGGGGCATGGCCTCGCACGGCGGGGGCGCGTTCTCGGGCAAGGACCCGACCAAGGTCGACCGGTCGGCCAGCTATATGGCGCGCTATATTGCAAAAAACGTCGTTGCTTCCGGTCTGGCCGACAAGTGCACCGTCCAACTGGCCTACGCCATAGGCATCGCCGAGCCGGTGTCATTGATGGTATTTACGGACCTGACCAACAAGGTGCCTGAATCGCGCATCGCCGAACTTGTGAGAAAGCACTTTGATATGACGCCGCGGGGAATTATCGACACGCTGGACTTAATACGGCCCATATACGGCAAAACCTCGGCGTACGGCCATTTTGGCCGTAACGAGCGAGAATTTACCTGGGAGAAAACCGACAAAGCAAAGATCCTGGCGAAGGAGGCTTAACCGATGTCCGCCAAGCATGACATAAAAGACATAAAGCTGGCCCGTCAGGGCAAACAGAAAATCGACTGGGCCGAACGGTCCATGCCGGTGCTGCGTCTGATCCGGGAACGTTTTCAGAAAGAGAAACCGCTCAAGAATGTCAGGGTGGCGTGTTGTCTGCACGTAACGACGGAGACGGCCAATCTCATGCGTACTCTGAAGGCCGGTGGCGCCGTCACGGCCCTGTGCGCCTCCAACCCACTGTCCACCCAGGACGATACGGCGGCGGCGCTGGTAAAAGAATATGGCATCCCCGTCTTCGCCATTCACGGCGAGGACAACAAGACATATTACAAGCACATTCATCAGGCGCTGGATATACGGCCACAGATTACCATGGATGACGGCGCCGACCTGGTATCCACCCTCCACCAGAAGCGGCAGGAACTGCTGGACGGCATCATCGCCGGTACCGAAGAGACCACCACCGGTGTAATCCGGCTTAAGGCCATGGCCGCCGACAACGCCCTGCGGTTCCCGGTCATTGCCGTCAACGATTCCAAGACCAAGCATTTTTTCGACAATCGTTACGGCACCGGGCAGTCGACCATTGATGGCATCCTGCGGTGTACCAATATGCTCATCGCCGGCTCGACGGTGGTGGTGGCGGGCTACGGCTGGTGTGGCCGTGGACTGGCTACCAGGGTCAAGGGACTGGGAGCCAACGTAATCGTCACCGAGGTGGATCCGCTCAAGGCCATTGAAGCCGCCATGGACGGGTTTATGGTCATGCCCATGTCCAGAGCGGCGGCCCAGGGAGACCTGTTTATTACCGTTACCGGTGATATAAATGTCATTCGCCTGGAACATGTCCGGAAGATGAAGGATGGTGCCATTGTCTGCAACTCCGGTCATTTTAATGCCGAAATCGACCTGCCGGCCTTGACCAAAGCCGCCTCCCGGCGGCGCCTGGTGCGGCCCAACGTCGAGGAATTCACCATCGGCAAGCGCCGAATTCATATCCTGGCCGAGGGACGGCTGATAAACCTTTCGGGCGCCGAGGGGCACCCGGCCATGGTCATGGACATGTCCTTTGCCAACCAGGCCCTGGCCGCCGAATACGCAGTCCGACAACACCGTCAGCTCGAGCGTGCCGTGTACCCGGTCCCGGAGAAGATCGACGCCGGGATTGCCGCCCTGAAACTAAAGAGCATGGGTATCAGCATCGATCGCCTGACACGGGAGCAGAAAATATATATGGCATCATGGGAGATGGGCACGTAATAGGATAAAAAGCCGGGGCTGCAAGATATTCGAGCAACTTTTTACCGCTTAACCGTTTAGCGCAAAAAACGGGGGCTATACGATATTAGAATATCCGGCGATGGATGAATCTGTCGCTTCCGGGGAACAAAATCGGCCGGGCCGCCGTTTCTGCCTTTAAAAGATGGAATAAAAAGACCAATTAAGGCCAAGTATGCCATGCGAAAAATCGACCCGGAATTGATCCTCGCGCTCGACGAGTACCCGATCCTGAAAGAGTACCTCGCCGGTATTCCAAAGCAGTTATGGAACCTGCTTCTGCCGGGTGACAAAGCTCACCTCGGCCAGTTGGCTTCGGCCGTCAAGGCCCAGCGCATAAAACAGGAGGAGCGCAACTACGTGATGGACCTGCAGTACCAATACAGGCTGTCGCTCAGGCCCAACGAAACCGTGAAAGAGACCATGATTCGGGCGCGTCTGCGCCAGTGGAAAAAGCAGTCCGGCTACAGGGACGGTCAGTCACGGTTCAATACCGGCGGACAATTACCTACCGACCCGCTCGAGTAGCTTCCCAAAAATCCGAGTATCGGCCGCGGGTGAATCACACGCCGTGCTTGACGGCTTTCAATGAAAACATCAGGGGGTAGCCGGGTGGCCCGTCCGGGGGATAGTAAAAACCGTTCTTTTCAATCCAATCGCTCACTTTGGGGTAGGCGCACCTGTCAAATTCATGCAGCGACTGAATGGCCAGGCCGACACCGATAAGAGCGTTGACTATACTTCCCAGGGTGTGCTGCCATTCGACGTGCTCGTTCTGGCTGATGTAATCCTTGTCGCAGTAATCAGGCTCTCCCCGGTACCGGTGCGGCCCCTTGTCAAAATAGGAGAGGCCCTCCTCGTCCCACATGGCCGCCACCGGGTGGAAATCCACAATATAGAACATCCCCCCGCGTTTGAGATGGTGGGCCACCACGGCGGCCCATTTATCGAGATCTGATATCCAGGCATGGGTGCCGTACGACTGGAAGACGATGTCGAAGGTCTCGCTTGTCTTGCCGACCAGATCCATGACATCGGACCTCATAAAGGTCGCCGGGAGTCCTGCGGCGGCGGCCAGTTCCTGCGCCCGCTCTATGGACCTGTCCGATATGTCGACGCCGGTGACGATGGCCCCCTTGCGGGCCCAGGAGAGCGTGTCCAGGCCGAACTGGCAGAACAGATGCAGCAAGCGGCGGCCGGAAACCTGTCCCACTTCTTCCAGTTCGACGCTTCTGAGAGTTGAAGCTCCCTTCAGAAATTCTTCCACCCTGTAATCGGGGTGACGGTAATGCACGTCGGTGGTCTCGTTCCATAGCCGCCGGTTTTTTTCGTGATCCGGGTGCGGCACTACTTTCTCGCTTTGATAAGAGCTATCAAGCCGATCACCAGGAAGACGGCGTTGACACCCCAGGCAGCCAGTTCCTTGGGAATTTTCTCGTTGTACCCGGCCGACTGCAGCATCCGAAAGAGCACGAAATAGATGAGAGACACCAGTGCACCCACTGCAAACGAGACGGCAATCCCGCCACGGCGGGGATTGGAGGCAAAGGGAATGCACATCAGGACGACCACCACCGAGGCCAGGGGGTACGAATATTTGAACTCGAGATCGACCGCTTCCCGGATATACGGCCCCCCGGTGCGTTTCATCAGATCAATGTAATCCTTCAATTCGTCAAAACCCATATCCTCGGGTTTGCCGATTCTCCTTGCAAAATCGGCCGGCTTTTCCTTGATGTCCTCTAATTCCAGGGTGTCGAACTGGTGGTAGGTTTCACTCGCGGCATCATCGAAATCCCGCACCACGCCGTTTAGGGCCAGCCATTGGAAATCGCGGTAGAGCAAATTTTCGGCCGTTATAATCTGGTTCAGGCGGTTGCTTTTAGTGCGGTAGACCTTCACATCGTCCCCCCGCGCGCGCTCGACGTTGAAGGAGCCGACCGTGTAAAAATAGCCGGGGCTGATCTGGCGATAGATATTCTTGACGCGACTTTTGACCGACTTGGATTTCTTTTCGATGGTGAACTCTTTTATTTCCAGACGCTTCTGGTTGGCCGGCGGGAAGACATACTCGTTGTAATAGAAGTGTCCCACCGCGATCAGCACGGTCACCACCAGAAAAGGAAGCGTGATCCGATACAACGAGATGCCGGAGGCCTTCATAGCCAGTATTTCATTCTTGCGGGACAGGATGGAGACGGAAAAGAGCACCGCCAGAAAGACGAACATCGGCATAAAGGATTTTATTACCCATCCCCCGAAATACAGGTAGTATTCGAGAATTCTCAAAAGCGGCACCTGGTGGTCGATAAAGTCGCGCAATTCCTCGACCGCATTTATGACGATGATGGTCAGGCCGATAGCGACGATCACGACAAACAGGTATATGAAAAAAGACTTCAAAAGGTAGATGTCAATTTTTCGAATCATCATTCACCCGCCGATAGTTCTGAAAAACGAGAAGGCCGGTTTTTCCGTGACCACCACGTAGAGCAGGTACAGGCCCACGGTGCCGAGCAGAATGTTGGCCCCCCACATCGCCCAAAAGGGCGAGATGATTCCCCGGTCGGCCAGGTCTTCC
>CBFCYQ010000180.1:0-6228 GCA_965602205.1 uncultured bacterium
CTGACCCTGTGGTCGGAAACGGAAGAATATGAGCGGCTCGGCATCGAAGACAGGTTGACTTCGGTTCTCGGGGTCCAAATTCCGCTCGTGAAAGTGCCTATCTCCCCCGGAAAAAACATTACGGTAATTTCGGAAGTCATCGCTATGAACCATATGCTCAAGGTCTATGGCGAGAATTCGGCGATGGAATTCACCAAAAAGCTGTCACAACGCCTTAGCCGGCAGTCTACCACCAAAGAATATCTCGAGTCCGACTACGAATAAACTCCCAGAGATCGCAGTCAATAAAGGGCTTGGCGAATGCGGAACTGGTGCATATATTCAGGCCTTGCCGTTTTTTGGCGGCGGGAACATTTTGGCCTGACGGGAGTAAAAATCTCGAAAAATCCGGAGGATGTTTGACATTATGATCAAGAGAATATTCGGCTTAACCCTGGTAGTGACTGTCGCTTGGGTCCTGGTGTTGGGCTGCGGCGGTTCCGGCGACAAGACTTTGGCGGTGGTCGGGGACCATGAAATCACCACGCGGGAATTCAATCAAAATTTCCCCGGCTGGCGCTTTACTTTTGCCTCGGCGCAGGACGAATTCGATGCGAAAATGGACTTTCTGGATTCAATGATTATCACACGCCTGTTGATCCAGGCCGCCTATGAGAAGCGCATAGACCAGCTTGAAGAACTGGCACGAGTTGTACTGGCAAACGAAAACAAGTTTCTGCTGAACGCCCTCTACCAGGAGAACATCCAGAAAAAGGCGGAGCCGACCGAGGCCGAAGTTCGTGACTTTTACAATCATCTGGAGTACAAGCTCCGGGCCGCCCACATCCTGCTGGACAACATTGATACCGCCCAGGCTCTCCTGGAGAGGATCAGCGGCGGTGAGAATTTCGAGAAACTGGCCTACGAGTATTCGATCGACACGACGGCCAGGCAGAACCGGGGTGATTTGGGTTACTTTGTCTGGGGAGTGATGGTTGACGAATTTCAAGAGGCGGCGTTTAAGCTGGAGCCGGGTGAGGTTTCCACCCCCGTGGAATCGCCGTTCGGCTACCATATCATAAAGCTCATAGACAAACTTCCCAATTCGCAGCGCGGCGACTACGAGGATATGAAAGGATTTCTCAAAAACCAGCTTGGCCGGCGAAAAGAGAGTGCTGTTGTAAAGGAATATCTGAACGAGGTCAAGGAGAGGTACCCGATAAGCATCGATACCGTCACGTGCAACTATCTGATGCGCAAGCGAGAAATGATCTACCCCCCGATGCTTCTGGAGACCCTGCCGCGCAATGACTTTGACCCCGAACAGTTGGACCGCGACGAGAAGGAACTCGTAATTGCGACCTGGGACGGCGGCCAGATGACCGTGATGCAGTACTTGACGCAGGCCAAGCAGGCCACGCAATCGATGCAGATGCCTCCCGAAAGCAAGCCTGACCTGGACGATTATCCGGGACTGGCCGACTTCGTTTTCACGTTGAAGACTTCGGATATCCTTATCATTGAGGCGCATCGGCAGGGAGTGGATAACAGCCCCGAGTATCTGGAAAAAATGCAACTCTTCAAAGAGCTGAACATGGCGGATTTTATGAGAAACGACTCCATCCCCATGCCGCCGCCTCCCGATGACGGCATGGCTCGGCAGTACTATGACGAGCACCTGGATGAGTTTACCACGCCGGCCAAGATTCGCGTGTTTGAGATCCTGCTCAGCGATGAGATGAAGGCCAGGCAACTCAAAAAAGAAATTCGGTCGCTGGAGAGCTTCAAGGAAAAAGCCATGGATCTGACCGAGCGGCCCGGCAAGCGCAGCGCCAAGGGCGACCTCGATTATATCGAGGAGGCCTGGTTCCCGGAGATATTTGCCGTGGCCAGGGAAACCGCCATCGGACGGATAGGCGGCCCCGTGGCTACTCTCGGGAAGTACTCGATCTTTTATGTCGTGGACAAAATTGAACCGCAACTCAAGGATTACCTGGGGGTGAAACGCCAGATTATGGACAAGCTTACCAGCCAGCAGCGAGCCGACGCCTTCAAAGCCTGGGTGGACGAGCGTACGAAATCCACTCGCGTCGAAAGCTACGAGGATGCTCTCTGGGAAACGGTCGACAACACCAAATATGCTGCGGCTGATACCACCAGCGGCTAAGGTGCACCATGAGAAGATCGGGCTTTATATTTTTTGTCGGTCTGCTTGGACTGTTGGTCGTGCAAACGGTGCGATCTGAGCGAGATGTCGTCGATAAGATCATTGTTGTTGTCGGTGATCGCGTGATTCTGGCCTCGGAGTTGGCCAGCCAGATCCAGTTGTATGCCTTTCAGTCCGGGATTCAACCGAAGACGGAGGCCGAGATCCAAAAGCTCCAGGAGGACATCCTGGAGCAGATGATCAACGACCAGCTCTTTCTACTGGAGGCCAAGCAGGACACGTCCGTATCTGTCCGTCCCGAAGAAATCGAGCAGGCTCTTGACGAGCATGTTACCCGAGTCGCCGGCAACTTTGATTCCCAGGAAGCCTTCATTGATGCGCTAACAGCCGAAGGGATGACCGTCCGTGAATTAAAGAAGAAATACCGCAACGATATCGAAAACCAGTTGTTGCGGCAACGCTACATTCAGCGGAAACTGTACTCGGTGTCGGTTTCACGTCACGAAGTAGAGGAATTTTACGACCAGTTTCGGGATTCTATCCCCTCCCAGCCGGAGGCAGCCAAGCTGGCCCATATTTTAATAGTCTATAAACCCTCGCAGGGGGTAGAGGATTCGGTCCAGGCGCTGGCCTCAAGTCTCCGGCAGAAGATACTCGATGGCGCCGATTTTGCCGCTATTGCGGCGCAACACTCCAGTATGGGAGCGGGGGCAAACGGCGGCGACCTTGGTTTTGTCGGTCGTGATGACGTCGTTCCGGAGTTTGCTCGAGCAGCCTTTAACCTGTCGGTGGGCGACATCTCAGGCGTGATTCGCACCCAGTTTGGCTATCATGTCATAGAATGCGAAGACAAAAAAGGCGAGCGTCTGCACCTGCGGCACTTGCTTCTGGCGGTCGAGCCGTCGGCCGCCGACTCCCAGGTCACCCTGCAACTGAGTGATTCGTTGTTGCAGGCCGCCCGTAGCGGCAACGATTTTGCCGAAATGGCAAAAACCTTTTCCGATGACAACGACACCCGCGCCACGGGGGGCGAACTGGGATGGTTTGCCGTCTCGCAGTTGCCCGCTGAATTTGCCACCGAGGTCATCGGCTGGAAAAATCCCGGCGAGTACCGGGGACCGGTAGAGTCGCGTTTCGGTCTCCACGTACTTGAGCTTTTGGATTACCAGGAAGAAAAGAAATTCGACCTGGAAAACGACTTCGACAAAATCAAGGAACTGGCCCGGCAGGACAAAACCGGCAGGATGGTCGACCGCTGGATTGAAGAAATAAAGGCTAAAACCTATATCGATTACCGTTTGTGACCGATATGCGTCTCGACGATTATCTTTCAACGGTGGGTGTGGTCAAGCGGCGGACAATAGCCAAGGAACTGGCCCAGAACGGCTTGGTGGAAGTCGGCGGACGCCGGGTCAAGCCGGCCTATCAGGTCAAGTTGGAAGACGTTATCACCATCAAAGGGACTCACGGCGTTACTGTCGAGGTTGTCGGCATTCCTTCCGGATCGGTGCCCAAAGATGACCGCGACAAGTATTTCAAGTATTTACACCGCAATGTATAAGCTATAATCGGCAGGGCCGCTACGGTTCTGTTGCCATCGGACTGCAAGGACCCAAATAGCCTAAAATTCCTCTCGCATCGGCGCAGATTGGGATGAACCGACGACGTCGATTTTTTGTTTAGATGGCAAAAGCACAAAACGACAAAAACGTCTGGAGTAATCATTGAAGAACAACCGACCCAGAAATCTCGGCGAGTTGAAAGAATCCGGTTGGAAAAGCCGAGCGATAAAAGATGAGTTGCGCGGTAATCTGCTCAGGAAAATAAAGACGGGGGGGGAGTTGTTTCCCGGCATAATCGGATACGATAAGACCGTCATCCCGCAGATAGAAAACGCGATTCTCTCGGGCCATAATTTCATACTGCTCGGTCTTCGCGGCCAGGCCAAAAGCCGCATCCTCCGTCAGGTGCAAACCCTTCTTGACGATTACATTCCGGTCATCCCCGGTACCCTGCTCAACGAAGACCCCTTAAACCCGATCTCGCCCCGGGGCAAAAAAATGGTCACTGATCAGGGTGACAAGATGCCCGTGGAATGGCTGAGCAGACTTGATCGATATCACGAAAAACTGGCCACGCCCGACGTATCGATTGCCGATCTGATCGGCGACATCGATCCCATCAAGGCCGCCCGTGAAAAACTCGACATCTCCAACGACGAGGTCATCCACTGGGGAATCGTGCCCCGCACCAACCGGGGCATTTTCGCCATCAACGAGCTTCCCGATCTGCAGCCGCGAATCCAGGTGGGTTTGCTCAACATCCTCGAGGAAAACGACATCCAGGTGCGTGGTTTTCCCCTGAGGATTCCTCTCGATATGCTTCTGGTGTTTACGGCCAACCCGGAAGACTACACCAACCGCGGCAATATCATAACGCCCCTGAAAGACCGGATTGACGCCCAGATTATTACTCACTATCCCAGGTCGCTGGAAGAGGCCAAGCGCATAACGGCCGGCGAGATCGTTCTGCAAGGAGACCCGCCACAGGTCCCCGAGTTCATGAAGGACATCATTGAGGAGGTCGCTTTCCAGGCGCGGCGGAGCGAGTATGTCGACCAGACCTCCGGAGTGTCGGCGCGTGTCGCCATCTCGGCCTACGAGAGTTTCCTGTCGAACATCAGCCGGCGCGCCCTGCGCAACGGTGGCAGCGATCATTTTCCCCGCATGTGCGACGTCTATTCCATTACGCCGTCGGTGACGGGCAAAATCGAACTGGTTTACGAGGGCGAGCAGGAGGGGGCTCTCATCGTGACGCAGAATCTCATTGCCCATGCCATCGATGCCGTCTTCCTTCGGTACTTTCCCAAGCCGTCAAAGGACAGGGCCAAACCGGACGAGCGGCCGGTCCCCAATCCCTACGAGGCCGTCGTGGACTTCTTCTCTTCGGGCCGGAAACTGGAGATATCCGACGATATGTCGCTGGCTGAATACAAGGCCAATCTCAAGTCGATAGTCGGCCTCGAAGAAATCGTGAGAAAATACTTCGATACCGACAATGACCGGGAACTGTTTCTGCGGATGGAACTTGTTTTGGAAGGACTTTATCACCATAACATCATCGCCCGGGAGATGCATGACTCGGTGATTCGCTACGCCGATCTTTTCTCCAATATGCTCGAAGAGATGGGCGGTATGGGAGGCCTCGAGTGAGGTTTGTCTACTCCCGTTGGGACGACGACTTCTATGCCCGCCTGAAGGACCTTTCGGACCTGATGGCGATCTTCAACTACCTGCTCATGCAGCTTAACGGCGACGTGCAGGAGACCCTGAAGTTGATGGAGCGACTGCAGCAACAGGGGATACTCGATGCCAGGTACGATCTGGCGGAGTTCGCCAAAAGTCTCGAGAAAGCGCGCATGGTGCGGCGGACCAAAGCGGGACTCAAGCTCTCGGCCAAAGGAGAACGCCAGCTCCGTCGTGACGCTTTTGAGGCGGTATTTCAGAAGATGAAAACCTCGGGTAAGGGCCAGCACCCCCTGCCTTTCGAAGGAGGCGCATCGGACGAATTGCTGCCGGAGAAACGTGGCTTCGCCTTCGGCGACAGTATGCAGGCTGTCGACTTCCAATCTTCGATGTTCAATTCCATAACTCGCACCGGTGGGCTGGGACTCAATCTCGAGGAGCGGGACCTCGAAGTCTACGAGTCCGAGCGGCATACTTCCTGTGCCACCGTCCTCATGATCGATGTCTCGCATTCGATGATTCTTTACGGAGAAGATCGCATCACGCCGGCCAAACAGGTGGCCATGGCCTTTACCGAGTTGATTCTGACAAAATACCCGCGCGACGATCTCTCCATTGTCCTGTTCGGAGATACAGCCAGGCAGGTGTCGATCAAGGACCTGCCCTATATCGGTGTCGGGCCCTACCATACCAACACCCAGGCCGGTCTGCGGATGGCGCGGCGGATTTTGCTGGCCAAAAAACATGTCAACAAGCAGATTTTCATGATTACCGATGGCAAACCTTCCATGATCACCCGCGCCAACGGCCAGCTGTACACAAACCCCATGGGGCTGG
>CBFCYQ010000181.1:0-6214 GCA_965602205.1 uncultured bacterium
ACTGGCTGGAGTTCTCCGCCGCCCGGCGCACCTGGTCACCGCATCTGTCGGAGGCGGAAAACCAGCAGCTCTTCGGAATGGCGGCTGCTCCATCGGGGCATGGTCACTATTACCGGCTGCGGGCGACACTCAGAGGTGACATTGACAAACAAAGCGGAATGATCGCGCCCGACCGGGACTGCCGCCAGGCTCTGCTGGCTCTGTACAACCTTTTGGATCATCGCAACTTGAACAGCGACGTTCCGCAATTGAAGGACGTGCCGATGACCACCGAGTATCTGGCGAAATTCCTCTTCGGTCAACTCCGCGAGACTCTGCCGGTCAACCGGGTGCGATTGCACGAAAATCCGTACTTCTTCGCCGAACATCTGGATGACGGCCAGGTGTTGATGGCGATTGAAACCGGCTTTCGGGCCGCCCACCGCCTGCACAGCCCCTGCCTGGCCGACGATCAGAACACCAAGGTGTACGGCAAGTGTAATAATCCACACGGCCACGGTCACCTTTACCGCGTGGAGGCAACGATCGCCGGAAAACTCGACGAGCGCAGCGGGACGCTCTTTCCGCTGGACAGGTTGCAGAAGGGGTTGAGCGCCGCCCTGGCTCCATGGGACTACAAGCACCTCGACCTTGATACGGACGATTTTGCCGATAAGCCGAGCACAGGGGAGAACATTGTCCGGACCCTCTGGCCGCGAGTTGAAAAGGCGCTGGATCACCGGCTTTGCCGGTTGCGGCTGTGGGAGACGCCCAATAACCGATTCACACTGCGTCGCAGTGTTCGGTAACAAAAGACCGAGTTTTTTACAGGGGACAGAGATGGAACGAATATTGATCACCGGGGCCAGTGGGGGAATTGGCCGGGCCATTTGCGTGCGGCTGGCCGGACCCGACCGGATATTGCTGCTGCATGGCCGGAAACAACCGGCCCTGGATAAAACCAGCCTGCTGGTGCGCGAGAAGGGCGCGCAAGCTGTGACCATCACAGCCGACCTAGCCCGGACTGCCGAAGTGGAAAAGCTGGCAGCCGACGCCGGTGGCGAGCCCCTGCACGTCCTGGTCAACAATGCCGGCATCACGTTTGTGCGGCCCGTTCAGGATATCACTTTGGAAGAGTGGCAGAAAACGTTGGCGGTCAATGTTACGGCGCCATTTTTGCTCACTCAGAAGCTGCTGCCGCTAATGAGCGAAGGTGCTGCCGTGGTCAACATTATGTCGGTGGCCGCCCGGACCGGCTTTCCCGGCTGGGGCAGTTATTGCATGAGCAAGTTTGCGCTGGAGGGTTTCACACAGTGCCTGCGTGAGGAGCTTCGGAGCCAGGGTATTCGGGTTATCAATATCTACCCGGCCGCGACGGCTACCGGGATGTGGGATAACGTCGAGGGCCAGTGGCCGCGCGAGAAAATGCTTCCGCCCGAGGAGACTGCCGAAGCCGTGGCCTATGCCTTGAGCCGGCCGCCCGGGGTGATGGTGGAAAACATCAGTGTCGGTAATGTCGGGGGGAATCTGTAGAGGAAGAGGCTAGTTGCCTTTTATCCGGTCAATCTTACTGGCTACGATAAAGTCGTTTATCGACAGCCCGCCGATAGCGTGCGTCCACAGCGTGATTTTGACTTTGTTCCAGCCATGCAGCAGGATGTCGGGATGATGACCTTCGTCCTCGGCTATATTACCAACCGCATTAACGAAAAGAAGGGCTCTGGCGAAGTCTTTGAACTCGAAACCGCGTTCTATGCTGGTATCGTCGATGACAGTCCAATCGGCGACCTGCTCCAGGTAGGGCGTGAACTGCTCCCTGGTCAGCGGGTCGACACCGCCCTCGCACGGCTCACATTTCTTCTGCGATAGGTTTTGCATGTTATTTCCACGTTTTTGCACAAGGACTTACCATGAGAGGCAACTGCTCCGCCGGGAATCCAATTTCTCGACCCCTGTGACCACAGGGGAAACTCAGATACTTCAGCCGCCGCCGGCGCAGCTCGGCGCCGAGTCAAACGATGGGGTCGTGCCGGCAGCTTTGGCCGCAAAGGTCGACATCTGTTTCCGCGTGGAGTCGGACTGGCACTTGGGGCAAACGACCTTATCGTCGCTGCTTGTCACCAGTTCTTCGAACTTCTCTCCACACTGGTCGCATATAAACTCAAAAAGTGGCATTTTCTTTCCTTCTACCATCAACCATATAATCCTGTTACAAGAGCTTTTGTTCCCGCTCGGAATCTCAGTCAGCCTTTGCCATGACCGCCCCGGCCACCAACCCCAGTACCGTCGTAAGGTACGGGTTGCACATCATCTGTCAGGTCGAACCAAAGGCCTGGTAGGCCAGGGAGGCTGCCAGGCCGACTACCCCGCCGGCTGCGGCAAACAGGATGATTCTCTTATTTAGGAGACTTCTCACTTTACGGCCTGCTCCCTAATCGTCATCAGCTCGGGTGTTTCTGTTCACTCTCATATTTGATAGACCAACCATTGAAATGATTCAAAAAATATGGGCCGAATTCGCCGTCGTCTTTATTGTATCTCGAAGCTGGTGACGACCTTGCCGGCATTCTCTACTGTCTGACTGACGGCGCAGTACTTGGTTTCCGACAGTTCAATAGCCTTGGCGACTTTCGCCGGATCGAGGTTGTCCCCTTTGAGTATATACTTCACCTCTACAGTGTGGAATGGTTTGGGGTAGCTCTCGCTCTGGTGGCCGGTCACTTCGATTGCCAGCGAGGTCAACTGCTGGCGCTGTTTTTTCAGTATATGGACAACGTCAACCCCGGTGCAACTGGCAATGCTAAAGAGCAGCAACTCAGTCGGTTTGTAGCCTTCCTCGCCGCCGCCGGAGCCTTTGGCACCGTCCGTGACTATTTTGTGGCCGAACGCGCCAGTGCCTTCAAACTTAATTCCTCCCGTCCATGTCATCTTAGCTGTCATCATAGTTCTCTACCCTGCATCCTGAATTATCCGAACTCAACACGAGCGGCCGATACCGTCCGCACAATATTACAGACTATGGAAGTAAATGTCTGGGCCCGACGGCCAAAAGTAAAGCTCTTTGTACTCACTAGGAGCGATATCCGGCACCATCATTGGTCGATTGACGGTTGACCTTATCTACATGTCATTTAGCTGGGCCTGTAATTCTTCCAGAGTCGAGGCAGGCAAGTTGCACGCCGAGTTGCGGCACACGAAGGCCAGAACTTCACCGCCTTCAGCGCGACGTCCGGTAAAAAGCGGCCCGGCGGTTTCGCCGCCATCACTGTTGACGGCCAGCAGCTTGTTTGACAAAAATCGCCGGTGTATCTCGTCGACCATAGCTCTTCTTGTCTCGCCCTTGCCGACGATGACGATCTCAATTTTGTCACTGAAATAATAGTCCAGGGCAAAAACACCGGCTGTCATTCCTCCCGGGGCGCGGCTGAACAGCCCGGACAAAGCCTTAAAAGCCTTCTCGGCGGAGGCCAGGTAGGTCTGGTTTTCGGTGATGCGGTTTAGCTTGAGAAGGTTGGCGATCATGATCGAACCCGGCGCCGGCAGAGCGCCGTCAGTTTCGTTCTTGGGCCGGAAAATCAGGTCGTCCTGTCCGGACGGCCGCAGATAGAAATGCCCGCCATCGTCCATAAACAACGACTGGGCCGTGTCGGCCAGCTCGGTGGCAAACGCCAGCCAGCGGCCGTTGTTTTCATGGTCGGTCTGGTAAAGCTCGATAAGACCCTGTATGTAATAAGCGTAGTCTTCGAAGAACTGCCCGAACGAGCGCCTTCCGGCCCGGGCGGAGTGCGTCATTTTTCCGTCGCGGTACAATTCGCTCTGAACAAACGAAGCGTTTCTCACGGCAGCGTCCAGATATCGTCGGTCGCCGGTAACCTGGTAACCCTTGCAGAAGGCAGTCAGCGCCAGGCCGTTCCATGATGTCAGTATCTTGTCATCGGTCAGCGGGCGCACTCGCCGAGAACGAGCTTCGAGCAAACGACTCAATCCGTCGCTAAGGTAAGCATCGAAATCGGTGGTGCCGCTCTCCTGCCTGATGCGCTCGGAGCCGGCATCGATGTTGAGAATATTGTGCCCTTCGAAGTTTCCCTGCTCCGTTACGTTAAAGTACTTGATAAACCGGTCCGAGTTGTCGCCGAGGATGTTTTTTATTTCTGTTTTGGACCAGACGTAGAATTTCCCTTCCTCGCCCTCACTGTCAGCATCCAGCGCCGAGTAAAAGCCGCCCACTTTATCGGTCATTTCCCTCAGCATGAAATCAAGGGTGCGCCGGGCGATACCGAGATAGAATTCGTTGCCCGTAATCTGGTAGGCCTCGATGTAGACCGGCACGAGAAGGGCGTTGTCATAGAGCATCTTTTCGAAATGGGGTACCAGCCAGCGGGCATCGGTGGCGTAGCGGGCGAAACCGCCGCCAACCTGGTCGAATATCCCCCCGTGCGCCATTGCCGTAAGGGCCTTTTCGGCCGCCTGAAGAAACGACAGGTCGCCGGTTTTCCGGTAATGCCGCAGAAACAGCGATAGCTCCATAGCGTGAGGGAACTTGGGGGCGTTGCCGAACCCGCCGTTATAATTGTCGAAGTTTTTCATCAGACCTTCGGCGGCCTTGGCGGGCACCTGGCGGCTCAGAAGGGTGGGCGGAGCTTCCCGGTTGATTACCTCTGTGACTTTGGCGAAAATATCCGCCGCCGACTGCTTGATCAGCTCTTTGTCCTGCCGGTAGGCGGCCGCGATTTCCGTGATGACCTTCTTGAAACCGGGACGGCCGAAGCCGTCGTCAGGAGGGAAATAGGTCCCGGCGAAAACCGGTTTGCGGTCCGGCGTCAGAAAGACCGACATCGGCCAGCCGCCCTGGCCCGTCATCGAGGTCGTAAAAGCCATGTAGATCTCATCGAGGTCAGGGCGTTGCTCGCGGTCGACCTTGATGCTCACGTAGTGCTCGTTGAGAATCGCCGCAATCTCCTCGTTTTCGAACGATTCGTGCTCCATGACGTGGCACCAGTGGCAGGCGGCATAACCAATAGAGAGAAATATCAGCTTGTCTTCACGTTCGGCTTTTTTCAGGGCCTCATCGCCCCACGGATACCAGTCCACCGGGTTGTGGGCGTGCGAGAGCAGATAGGGCGAGTTCTCGTTTATCAGGTGATTTGTGAAGTTATGACTCGAATGTTTTGTGCTTTCCATCTTTGTATCCTCTCCGCTGCTGCAAGCGGGGGAACTCGCAAGCAGGGCTGTTATAAGCAAGTACCGAAAAAGGCTCTGCCATCTCACTGTTCGGTCTCCTTCTGCGTCTTGAATAACAGGCTGCCCGGAGATTATACGGAGACAGCCGGAACATCTTAGCTAAGAAAACCGATGGCGGGGGTATTTGTTCCTTATTGGGTCAATTTAGGCGACTAATGGCCGCCCTGAGAGAAAAATCGCGGTATGTTTGATAGCCGGGCGGGGAGAGCGGCGTTTTACTTGCCCTTAATCTCCTTGCCAATCGAATAGGCGCGCTCGAGTTGCCGGCCGATCCCGAAGTAGGTCTGCATTTTGGTGGCGTATATGATCGGTTTGACTTTGGCAATATCCGGAATGCCTTTTTCATTGAGAGCGGTCTCATCAACCTTAACATCCATAATCTCACCGATGAACTGCGTGTGCAGGCCGATTTCGAAAGTGTGGAGCACCCGGCATTCGACAATCATGGGAAATTCCGCGATATAAGGCGCGTCTACCAGGTCGCTCTTGACGGCGGTCAGCCCGGTGGCGGCGAACTTGTCGGCATTTCTGCCCGAGGCCATCCCGAAATAGTCGGCTTCCGGGGCGTGTTTCTCCGATGGTACGTTCACCGTGTAGGCTTTTCTATCCATGATGCAGCCGTAACTGTACGTGGCTTTCCGCAGAGACACGGTCAGACACGGCGGCTCGGAACAGCACACGCCGGCCCAGGCGGCCGCCATCGCGTTGGCTTTGCCGTTTTTGTCGTATGTTGCCACGATCCACACCGGTGTGGGAAATATCAATGTCTGTGCGCCCAACGATTTCTTCATGCTGTTTCTCCTCTTTTACCTGGCGTCGCCGGCCGAGCCAGCGTGTGCGCTACCTACCGAATGTCCGGTATTTCACGGGCCCAGTCAAGAACTTACGGATATCGAATTACCTGTCGAGCGGCATCGTACTAGTATGTAATTATGGCACTTGCGTCTTTCAACTACTCACGACCAATTAAGTGTTGTTTTTGCTTCACGGAGAA
>CBFCYQ010000182.1:0-6199 GCA_965602205.1 uncultured bacterium
GATTTCGAAGTCACCACCCCTGAAACCAGAATTGTCGAGGTGGCGGCCATGATGATTTTCAAGGATATAAGAAGAGTCTTCGTCACCGCCAACGCCAACCTCGTCGGCGTGCTGCTGAGAAAAGATATCGTCAACATGATTATCCGGGGCTGAACCGGCGCAAGGAAGTGACTGTTGACCTCTCCCATCCTCTATGGCAAAAGTATGGGCCTGATTCCGGCATGACTAACAACGACAAAAAATACGAAGTCGATCCCTACCTGTACGTCCTCCTGGCCTTCACCTTCGGCATCACTCTGCCCGGGCTCTACCTGGGCATTTTCAAGGTTCATGCCTCACCCGTGCTGGGCAGCCTGGTTTTCGGAGTGGCTATCTTCGGCGCCGCCTTTATCCTCTCCTGGGCCGCCGAGGCCATACAGGTCGACATCTCCGAATCCCTGGCCGTCGCCATCCTGGCGCTGCTGGCGGTCCTGCCGGAATACGCCGTTGACTTTGTGTTTACGTGGAAATCCGCCCATGACCCCCAGCAGGCCCACTATGCCATTGCCAACATGACCGGCGCCAACCGGCTGCTGGTCGGACTGGGCTGGCCCTTCGTGCTGTTCCTGTACGTTCTGTTCAAAAAGAAAAAGGCCGTCGTGCTCCATTCGTCCCAACGGGTCGAGATATTCTACCTGGCGGCCGCTACCATCTACTCTTTCACCATCCCGCTTAAGGGCAGCCTGACCCTGGTCGATACCGCCATCCTGGTCCTGCTGTTTGCCCTGTATACCCGGCGCGCGGCCCAGATGCACTCGGAAGAACCGCAAATGGTCGGCCCGCCCAAGATTGTCGTTAACCTGCCCACGGCCCGGCGCCGCCTGGTGACCTATTCCTTCTTTGCCTTTTCGGGGATCGTAATCTTTTTTGTCACCGAGCCCTTTGCCGAATCGCTGGTGGCTATGGGCGCCCATATCGGTGTCAACGAATTCCTGCTGGTGCAGTGGTTGGCCCCCATCGCCTCCGAGTCACCCGAATTCATTGTTGCCGCCGTCTGGACTATCCGAGGCGCCGCCAGCTCGGCCATGAAAGCGCTGATCTCCTCAAAAGTCAACCAGTGGACGCTCCTTATCGGCACCATCCCCCTCGTTTACGCCATCTCCGGAAGAGCTGTCAAACCTTTTGTCCTGGATTCTCTGCAACAACACGAACTATTGCTCACCGCCGCTCAATCACTATTCGCGGTGGCCGTGCTGGTCAACCTGAAGCTGGACCGCCGGGACGGACTGCTGCTGCTGGTGCTGTTTACCGCACAACTTGTTATCGAACAGATTCGCCTGGAAGTCGCCATCGCCTACCTGGTGCTGGCGGTGGTCTTCTACATCCTGCACCGCCGCTCTTTGCTGCCCGCGGCACGCTACGGATTGGGGATTAAGGAAAAATAATCGCAGAGTCCTAACTGTCGTTCCGGTTCCGGCCCTTGTTGTTTTTTTTCTTCTTCTCCCGGAAACCGATCCGCGGAAATGGATTGACAATCGCACTGGCAATATTGGTCAGGTGAGAATTGATCCGTTTCAAGTGCCGGGCATACAACGCCAGCGCCACGGCGTTGCTTGTCTCCAGCGATTTGTCCTTCCCCGATATGACACCCGCAACAATCGCTTCCGCGTTGGTCGAGACGTCCGGCTCCACCAGCATCACCGACCGCGCCTTCGGCTTGTCCTGCGTTTTGAGCACCTCAACCACCTTGCAGAAGTTTTGCTCGATCACACCCTCGATGGTCTGGAGTGTTCGCTCAAACTTGCCCCCGTGCAGGGCCTTCTTGTGCATGCCCGCGAGACCGGCAATATTCTTCGTGTAATCGCCGATCCGCTCGACGTCAATCACGATTGAAACCAGCACCAAACCCGGCACCAGGTTCTGCGTCCCAGCCACCGTCAGGTGGATCAAAACATTGCGGCGCACCTCCCGCTCGTACTTGTTTATTTTCCGGTCTGTCGTCCTGATATCAAAAGGCAGCTGGTCGGTGTCGGACTCGCGTAGCGTCACCCGGGAGGCCTGGTACATCTTGTGGTCGAACTCCAGCATCGTCAGAGTCGTGTCAAAAGCGGTATCAAGCAGGTTTTCCGAACTGAACAGCTCCTTGAACTTCCTGAACATAGCTACCTCGTTAAATAAAGGATTATCCCGGGTATTATAAAAAACAAAGCCAACAAATACAATATCGGAATCAGTTTCGATCTCTGCGTCAGCCGGCTCATCGTCCCGGAAATCCACAGAGGTATTCTCCTGAGGGGCCAGAAGATCAGAACGCCGTAGGCATTGAACGATAGATGCGCAAAGGCCACACTCACCGCCTCAGACGACCCGGTCACAAAGGAGGCCAGAAAGGCCGTGATGGTGGTTCCGAGGTTCGCCCCCAACAGGTATGGATACGCCTGCCTGGCGGCAATTATTCCCGCGCCGATCAGCGGCACGACCAGAGAGGTCGTAATCGATGACGATTGGACCAGGGTCGTGATGCTGATTCCCAGCAGGAAACTCAAAGCCGGCGTCCTGAAAATGAAGCGCTGGAAAAACTTCTCCACTCTCGACAGCACCATCGATTTCAAGAGCAACACCATATACCGCAGTGCCGCAAAGAGAAATAACAGGGCGATTATGACACCCAGCCAGGCCGTCTGCCCGGTCAGGCTCAGGATCGCCTTCGCCACCGGTTTGGTTATGGTTCCCAGCGGGGAAGTGAAAGTCAGGCCCCCAAAGCCCGAAAAGGCGCCGGCCAGAATATGGGCCGTTCGGTCGATCAACCCAAAATAAAGTTCCAGCGGCAGCAGGACAATCACCGCACAAACATTGAATGAATCGTGCAGCAAGGCCCCGCCGATCGCCCGTCGAAATTCCTCACCCCGGGATATGTGCCCCAGAGACACTATGGTGTTGGTGATCGACGTCCCGATGTTGGCCCCCATCACCATCGGTATCGCCGCCTGGAACGAAAGCGTTCCGGACGCCACCAGGCCGATTATAATAGAAGTCGTCGTCGATGATGACTGTATTATGGCCGTTGCCAATATGCCGATCATCAGACCCGCAATCGGGTTGGATGTAACCTGGAAAATCGCCTCGGCAAATTCTCGGCCGAAAAGCTTAAAGGAACCGCCCAGCAATGTGATCGACAGAATAAAAAGATATAGAAGCCCGAACAATAAAAGCAGTTTCAGGACGATTAATTGCCCTGATGTAGTGGAAAAACGAGGGTCGTCGCTCGGCGCGACCTGGTCAGCCATGCGAGAATACTCTCATACCTGAATCAACTTTCATAATTGGCGGGAATATAGAAGCGCGGACATCCCCGGTCAAGTGATTCTGTTCAGTTTGAATTAATTATCCTCTGACCGTTGCTGTCGCTCCGGCCCAAAACCGAATCAACGCCCCTCCGCCGCCATTTTGCCGGCCGTCGCCAGGACGTAAGCGTCCGTTCGAAAATAAAGCGAACAAACCCGCCTGACTGATTCGACCGTCACCGCTTCCAGATCGCTCAAAAGCCGCTTGTCGAAATCAAGGCCGCGACCCAGAAAAACGTCCCGGCAGAGATAATAGGCCTGGTTTATCATTGACAGCTTGGCGCTCATCAGCCGCCCCCAGGCCTGGTTGCGGGCCCGCTCGACCTCCTCCTGGCTGGGACCATCCAGCTTCAGCTTGTCTATCTGCAAAATTATACCGTCCAAAGCGGTTTGGTAATTGACCGCGCCGGTACCCATACTGCAGTAGTACCAGCCGAACTCCCGGTCGAACTGAATCCCGGCTCCGATCGAATAGGCCAGGCCCTGCTTTTCCCGAAGATTCAGGTAGAGCCGCTCCGACAGTATCCGGGACGCCACGGCTATCGAGGCATACTCCCCGTCGGTGGCGCCCGGAAGCTTTCCTCCGAGGTAAATATTGATCTGCTCTTTTTCGAGGTCTTTGTGTGCGGTTCGCGTCACCGTGATCGGATCCGGCTCCTCGGCAACTACAGATTCAAACCCGACCCTTCCCAGACGCCCCAGCCGATGATCGACCCACTCCATGACCTCCGGAATACTGCGGCTGGTGGCGATGGCGATGATCATGTTCCCGGGCGAATAGTAGCGCCGGTGGTGGTCTTTCAAGTCCGCCCGCGTGATGGAACCGATACTTGGCAGCGAACCCATCAGCGGCCGGGCAAAAGCTTTTCCCTTGAACAGCGTCTCGTAAAACAGCCGGCGGGCCACCTTGCGCGGCGCCGAGGCATCCCGGCCCAGCGTGGCCAGCATCGACCGGCGCACGTTTTCCACCTCCACCGAGTCGAAGGCCGGGTCCAGCAGCATCTCTGAAAAAAGATAAAACCCTTTCTCGGCATATTCGTCAATTGTCTCAAACTTCATAAACGAAAAACCGGGCGTTGTATACCGGTCGTCATAAGGAATCCAGGGATTATCGTACAATGTTACGTTGGCGCCGATTTTCGCCAGGTCGCGTGAGAGCTGCCGGGAGTCCCGGGTGGCGGTGCCTTTCTCGATGCACCGGTTGACAAAATCCGTTATGCCGGCGCTGGTCGCGGTCTCGTTCGCCGAGCGGTTCTTGCCCAGGACATTCATGGCAAAAACGCGGCTGTAAGGGCTGGATTTGACTATTATCGTCAGCCCGTTGGCCAGAATCTCCTGGTGATAGCCGGCCTCGTCGGCCAACTCGAAACTGATCGAATCCGTCTCGGGAAAGTCCAGCGGGATACCCTCGCTGAGGTTATACTCGACAAATACGGTCGTGTCAAAATAACCCGTGACCTCTTCTGCCGTCATCGCCGAGGGTTCAAACGGCCGGCTGCCTTCCGCCGCAGGGCGCACCACCGTGGCTACAAACTCCGGCTCGTTCAGCCAGCGCCCCGCCGCCGCCTGGCAGTCCGACCACTGTACGGCGTCAAGGCTGTCGCTGTAGCTTTCGATGAAATCCCAGCCCCCGGCCATAATCAGCGGTGATATAATGAACCCGTAGTAATGCAGTTTCTCGGCATTATATATCTGCTCGCATTTGTTTGTGGTCTTGATGCCCTCTATCGCTTCCGGCGACGCGGCGTGGGCGGACAGGCCGCTGAGGATGTCGACGACCGTGCGGTAAATCCGGTCGGCCCTCTCGGGTTGTTCGGTAATTGCCGATATCTCCAGCCGCGTGAATTCCTCTCGCGGAACCAGGTACACATCCACCTCGCTGGCCAAGGGATCGCCACCCTCGGTCAAAGCTTCCAGCAGCGGCGAGACGCCGTCCATCGCCAGGTATTGGCTTAGCATGTCAAGCGCGAAGTAATCCGGATCGCCGATGGCCGGAGCTTCAACCGAGAAGTTCACGTATGTGGGCGTCACCGCCGCCACCGTGTCAAAGCGAGCCTGGCCGGTCAGGCCGGTCTCAAATTCAGGCGCCCCCACGGCCGGCGGCAGCGTTTCGATCGGCGGCCGACCGGCGCTGTCGACAGCAGGCTCGGGGTTGCCGATGCCGCCAAAAATACTCTCGATTTTGGCCATCATGCTGTCGGCGGAAAAGTCTCCGATTACCAGCAACATCATCCTGGCCGGAGTATAATTCGATTTCCAGTAGTGTATAATAGCGTCCCGCGGAATGTTCTCGATAAACGACTGGTAACCGAGCACCGGCCGCCCGTAAGACGTCCCCCCGTAGGCTTTGGCCGTGAAAAACGCCTCCGCGTCCGATCCGGGAGCATCGGCGTCACGCTTTATCTCCTCAATGACTACCTTCCGCTCTTTCGCCAGCTCATCTTCGGGGAAAACCGAGTTGAAAAGCATATCCGCCTGCACCGTCAGCCCGTAGTCAATGTATTGCCGAGGCAGAAGCACCAGGTAGGCTGTCAGGTCTTTGCGGGTGAAGGCGTTGATATACCCTCCCAACCCGCTTATCGAACCATCCAGTTCCTCGCGACCCAGGTGAGTCGTGCCGTCAAACAGGAGATGCTCCAGAAAATGAGTCAAACCGTTCTCGAAGCGGCCCTCGTACTTGCTGCCGGATTTGACAAAGATCATGCTGGCCACCATCGCAGAACTGTGATTCTCCTTCAGAATTACCTCCATACCGTTGGCAAGCCGGTACGACTGGTCCGCGCCAAGAGCGCCCACCGGGCAGACGCCCGCCAGGGCCACCGCCAGACACTTCGTTCGCTTACGGAAACGGGTCCATGTTAAACTCATTGTCAACT
>CBFCYQ010000183.1:0-6159 GCA_965602205.1 uncultured bacterium
CTATGCCGGCGAAAACGTCACCTACCGCGACAACAACCTGCGGCTGATAAAGGAGATGACCGGGGTGCCGGCCACCGAAAGGACGGCCCGCTTTCGTTGCGTCATCGCTATCTGCTGGGGCAAAGACGAGGTCAACGTTGTCGAGGGCGTCGCCGAGGGAATTATTGCCGAAGACATACTCGGCGACGAGGGTTTTGGCTACGATCCCGTTTTTTATTACCCGCCGCGCAAGAAGCGCTTCTCCGAAATGACCCTGGACGAGAAGAACCTGGTCAGTCACCGGGGCAAGGCCCTGCAGGAGGCCCGCACGGTTATTATCGACCGCCTGAACCGTCTGCGCGGCTGACGGACAGCCTTTTACGACCCGGCCATACGTAAAAAAAGCGGCATTGGACAATGCCGCTTATGATAGCCCCGGCGGAGGTACTACACTTTCTGCTCTTTCCTTTTGAACTGCGCTACGACCTTCCGCAGGCCTTCCGCCTGTCGGCTCATCTCCTCGGCCGCCGACGACGACTGCTCTGCCCCGGTTGCCGTCTCCCTGGTGATGCCGGCGACATGGTCGACACTTTTGGCAATCTCCCCGGCCGTCACCGACTGTTCCGAGGCGGATGTCACTATTTGTTGAATCAGGTCGGCCACGTTTCTGACCATCCGGACAATCTCGTTGAGGCTGGTGCCGGCCGCGTCGGCCATCTCGCGGCCTCGGTTGACCTCGGCAATTCCTGTCTCCATCGATTCCACGGCCGCCTGCGTCTTATCCTGTATTTCCCTGGTCATGTCGGTAATTTCGCGGGCGGCTGTCGAGGATTTGTCGGCCAGCTTGCGGACCTCGTCGGCAACGACGGCAAAGCCCCGACCCTGGTCGCCGGCGCGGGCGGCCTCGATGGCTGCGTTCAGTGACAGGAGGTTGGTCTGGTCGGCGATATCGCTAATCGTGGCCACTATGGCGTTGATTTTTTCCGCCGATTGCGAGAGCTGCGCGATAGACGCGGCCGAATCCGTAACGATCTGGGCGATCTGCTCCATACCGTGCACGGTCTGTCCCACAACGTCGCCGCCCGCCTCGGCAGTCTGGGAAGTCTGCCGCGACACGTCGCTTATATGGGTGGTGTTCTTCGAGGATTCGACGATGGTCGCCGTCATCTGCTCTATCGCCGAGGATATCTGGCTAACCTGGTCAGCCTGGTGCCTGGCCCCGTGAGACATCTGTTCCGATGTCGAGGAAATCTGCCCCGCGGCCGACACCAACTGCTCGGCACTGCTCGCCAGTCGGTCGGTGACACCATTAAGGTTGGCTATCATCTTGCGGAAAGTGTGACCCAGAACATCCTGCTCGGATTTCGGTTCAATCTCCATGGTCAGATCACCGTCAGCGATTCTCTGGGCCGCCCAGGCGAAAACCCTGATGTAATTGATAAGATCGCGAATAGAAGCCATCAGAGCGCCGATCTCGTCCTCCCGGCGTACTTCAATATCGCGGTCCACATCACCCCGGCTGGCCTCGTTAAGGCTCTTGCTCACCCTTTCCAGGGGCTGAAAGATGGTCAGGCTCAGAATGAACACCAGTCCGACTATCAAGACCAGAATGCTGGCGCAGCCAATAATGGTGTTAAGGGCCACCGAGTTGCGCGAGGCGTCGACGACGGCCTGCCGGGAACGCACCGTTTTCAGGCCACCCAGAATCTGATCGTCTGCCTTACTATCCGCGCCGCCGTCCGAACGCAGCAGCCGGTAGGTTACACGCACCTGCTCGTTGTTAACGGTGGTGTCAAAACCGATATCCAGCCTCTCGGCGAATAACCTTTTCCAGACAGGATCATCCGACTCACCGGCGGATGCCGACGATTCACTGGAGTAGGCGATGCGGCCGGTAGCATCGACCACGGTGACTTCCCGGGCCACTCCCCGCGCCAGGAATTCCGCGGCGATCGGCTCCAGTTTGTGCTCGTCCCCGCTCGCCAGCAGCCCCTCGACGTGTGACATCACGACCCAGTCAAGAGCCTGGTCGCACCCGTCATACACGGCATTAAGGGATCTCTTCTGAAGATAACTATTTACCAGGACAACGGCGCCGAACACCAAAAACAGGCTGGCCGCCAGCGCCAGGGCAATCTTGTTCCGGACTGAAAGATTCTTCAACAGAACCTCCCGCAGACGTTAACTAGTAAAAGTGTTCCCTGTCTCTTGTGACAGTTATCGACATTCCCGCAAAAATGTATAGCGGGGTCGACCGAATCGGCGCCGCCGGACCGACGACAAACAGAGAAAAGCCGTCAGGCGGGCCTGCCTGACGGCTTCAGTGAACAGAATTGTCTGTATTTCTTACAGCTTTTCGGCTACCGCCCGGGCCACCTCGAGAGAGGTATTGGCGCCACCCACGTCGTAGGTCCGAACTTTACCCTCCTGTATTACGGCGGCAATAGCGCTGTCGAGCGACTGTGCCTTCTCCTCTTCGCCCAGCCAGTCGAACATCAGCTTAACGCTTATGAGCATGGCCATCGGGTTGACCTTGTACTGCCCGGCGTATTTGGGAGCGCTGCCGTGGGTAGGCTCGAATACGGCGTAGTCGTCCCCGATATTTCCCGAGGCCGCAAAGCCCAGTCCGCCCACCAGTTGTGCGCAGAGGTCCGAGACGATGTCGCCGAACATATTCGATGTCACGAGCACCGAGTAATCCATCGGGTTCTTGACCAGCCACATACACATGGCGTCGATGTTGGTTTCCCACAACTCAATGCCGGGATAATCCCGGGCTATCTCTCGCGCCGTACGCACCATCAGCCCCGAAGTCTCGCGGATGACATTTGGCTTCTCGACCACCGTGACCGACTTACGGCCGTGTTTCTTGGCGAACTCAAAAGCATCGGTGATGATGTTGCGGCAGCCCCGGCGGGTATTGATCCGCAGAGAAACGGCGATATCCTCACCCGGAGAGCTGTCGAACCGGGCCATCTTCTGGTTGTGCCGCTTTATGACATCGCGCACTTCATCAGGCAGGGGGTGAAACTCCACGCCTGAATACAAATCCTCGGTGTTCTCTCGAAACACCACGATGTCAATCCCCTCTTTGTAGTTGAGGGGATTGCCCGGATAGGCGCGGCAGGGGCGCAGGTTGGTGCGGAGATTAAACTCCTGTCGCAGCCTGACGATGGGCGAGCTGTAAATATGTCCTTTGCCGCGGAGTTCGGCGACCAGGTCCTGCTCGGCCTCTTCCTTGGGACGGGAGGTAATAGCGCCGAAGAGGGCACAATCGGTTTTCTTCAGAAGTTCCGCCGTGCGGTCGGGAAGCGGGTTCGCCTCCGTCTTCCAGAACTCCCACCCGATGTCACCGTGAATGTACTCAGCGTCGAAGTCCATTTTGTCCAGAACGATTTTAGCGGCTTCCATAACGTCATTACCGACGCCGTCACCGGGAAGCCAGGCGATTTTGTACTTGGCCATGGTCCGCTACTCCCAAAAAGCTAAAGACTGAAGGTTAAATTGAATAAGTGTGATGACCCCAGGTCGTTTGAATAAGGTACGAAAGCATAATCCACCGTGAGGTTGCGTTTCGAGAACGAAGCTCCGGCGGTGATGTTTTTCGAATCATAGTTGAACATATATCCGGCACGCAGCCGGAATATTTTCTGGATGACAGCCTCGGCTCCGGCATGCAGGTGAAACTCATCGTCGACCACGACGATATCCGCCGCCCCCAGGTAATCCTTTAAATAGTACGCCGCACCGACGCGGTACGTCGTGGGCAGACTGATATCCCGCGAACCGGTAAAGCCGCTCTTGGAGAGGCTGAAATCGCCACCCAGGTTGACTGCCGAGGCTCCGATGTTGATTCGTTCGGCAGCCCGGTAGAGTAGGCCGAGATCGACATTAAAAGCGGAGCCTCGCCAGGCGTCGATCTTCTCGATAAACCATCCCATAGCGCCGCCGACCGCCAGTCTCGGCGATATCCGGTAAGCAAAGCCGCCTTTGAAAGATATATCGTGAGCCTGAAAAGATTCAAACTCGCTGGTGGGCGCCAGCCGTCCCTCCAGTTCATCGACCACGGCGAAACGTATCCCGCCGTGGATAAACGAGCGCGAGGATAGATTCATGGCAAAGAAACCCGATTCCAGGCGAACGTTTTCCCAGTAAGAAGTATGCCCGAAAGTCGCCGTGAACCGGTTGATGTCGACCGCCCCGGCAGGATTATACATCGACGATGCGACGTCGGCCGGCACGCCCACAAAAGCTCCGCCCATAGCCGCCGGCCTGGCGCCCTGCTCGATCTTCATCAGTGCCAGACCGGCACCGACGGCCACCGAGTAGCCTGCCAGAGAAGCCAATACCGTCAGCAAAAGATGCCGCCATTTCATCAATCAATCATCCTCAGTAAAGCAGGTCAAATGAGAATATATGCTCCGAACCTTCGTCGGCCTTGTCAGTCGAAAAAGCGTAATCGATCGTAAGCGTCTTTCCGGCGACGTGGAACAGATAGCCCGTCCCGGCCGTCAGCCGGCCGTCGGAATAGCCGCCTCTTACGGCGAACTCGGGATACAGCCTGTACTCGGCGCCGGCATGGAAAAACGGCGACTGCTGGATGTTTTTGAGAACATCAGCCGCCACCAGAAGCTTCCTGTCAAAAAAGCGGGCGGCTCCCCCCAGCCCGATCTCCCAGGGAACTGTATCATCCTGCTCCGAACTCAACACCGAAGTGGTATACCTGGCGAGATAATCTTCGTTGGTCCAGCGGTACCTGGCGCCGATACGCCGGACGGTCAATCCCACCTGAACATCCTGTACCGGCATGAGATCGCGCCTCTCTCGATCGACCAGTTCGCTCAGATAGAGCATGACCCCGAAATCGAAACTCACCGTAAATGCCGACATCTCCACAAAGGTCGAGTGCAGGTAGTTCGCTTTGATGCCAACGGCAAACAATTTCTCGAATCGTTTGGCAAACAAGATCGAAAAATCATGGTCGTTCTTGTTGATCTCCCAACCCAGTTCACGACCGTTCGTATCCCGCGCCTTCAATCCTTTGTCCCCGGCATATAAGTAGTGCACGCCCAGCGCCGAATTCCCCCTGGTGGGTACGATGAACGTGGCATAGCCTAACTGACGGTCCAGTTTCATCAGGCGATAGGCCGATGCGAAGCGTATGCTGGTGATGTTGGCCAATCCGGCCGGGTTGTAAAGAGGCGCGGCGCCGTCGTCAGATACCGCCAGGTAGGCTCCGCCCATAGCCGCCGGACGAGCCCCGATGGGCACGTAGTAGAATGCCCCCGCCCAACCGGCGTCACCGTCATCAGCCATCGTCGGTACGACCATTAACATTATCAGCAGTGCTGTCAACCAGACAATGTTTTTCATCAACAACTCCTTACGGTATCACCGCCAACTTACCCCATCGGATCTCGCCGGTGGAATATTCTACTTTAAAATGATACATGCCCACTGCCACTTTCTCCGCCTGGCCGTTGTAGCCGTCCCAGGTGGGCCGGAGCGAACCTACTGTGGGATAGACCCCCTTCGGGTACAGTCTATTGTCTGCGATTCGCCTGACCAGGTTCATGGCGAAGTCGTATATCTCGATAGTGATATTCGCGTCCTGCTCGACCGTGAAGTGGAAATCGATGCCGGCGTGCCGGGAGAAACTGAAGGGCGCCGGAAACGCATAAACGACATCCGCCGCGCTGGCCGAATCGATAAAATAAAACGTTTCGGCGTCTCCAAGAGTGACAACATTCATGCGGACCGTGCGGTCGCCGGTGCCGATCCAAAGATGATTCCCTATAACTTCGGCCGCATACACCGGCGTTCCCGGCTCCACCAGCGTGATGCCGTCGTTGTTTACCAGGGGAATGGTGTCCCACTCCGAACCGAGTTCTTCGTAGTTCATCAGAAGCCCGGCATCCGTTGCGGCGAAAATCGAGTCGCCGTTGAAGGCGAAGTTCCACGCGAAGCCGCCATTGTAGGCGGTCGCCCAGCTGCGAACATAGCCGATGGTATCGGAGGTTTCCGTGTCAATCAGCGGTATCACCACTCCTACCGCTATACCCGGCGCGCCACCCGTAAGGTCATTGGGATTGTTGGAACTCCAGATGCGGGCGAGGTCACCGTCGATATACTGCACTCCCAGCGCCGGAATGAAATCGCCCGTAATGGCATTGCCGGTGT
>CBFCYQ010000184.1:0-6140 GCA_965602205.1 uncultured bacterium
CACTATCGGCCTCCTCCCAGTAAAGAACCTCGGGAAGTACTCCGTACCAGTGATCGTTGCCACCGGCGGACTTTGGCCACTGAACCATCCTGACAAGCGGCGGCTCGGTGTGATCCGGTTCACCCCACTCTATGACGGACCACCACTTGTGGCGAGGATGGACCGCATCATCGGGCAGGGAGTTATTCCATGTTCCGGGCGGTCGGGTAGGGTCATTCACAGGGTCACCGTACCGCCAGCCCCACATGCCGAGAGCCGTCTCGATACCGACGTTGTTCGGTTCACCCGGTCCCCAATTGGTGTATTCGAACGGTTCACCCGTCATCCATATCCATTCACCGCCTATATCCCTGCCGCCCAGCCAGAACTCGTCGAGAACACTGCTTTGCGAGGTGCCGGCGATGACAGAATTCAAAATGAATTCGTTTTCAGCCGATGATGTGATTGTCGCCAGGTAGCCAGACCGGCCCTCTAACTCCAAGAGCTGCGACATGCTGTCCGCTTCTTCCCAGTAAAGCACCTCCACGAGCACTCCGTACCAGTGGTCGTTACCCCCGGCCGCCTCCGGCCATTGTACGAGGTTTACCACCCGGGAATAGCTAAAGACCGGGTCTGTCGTGATCTCCGCTTTATTGGCCGTCAACAGGTTCGGCTGCCCTTGAACCGAGAGGACCAAAGCAAGCGTCGCAAAAACTGCGATGAGAATCTTCTTGTTCATCGGATTGCCTCCACGGACGTTGTTTGAGAAACACTGATCATTACCCTGTTAATGATGTATTACTTAAAATATACCATATAATCGCCCGTCGTCAACGGGATTTTGGGCCCGGCCAGGGGCGGCAGCCGCTGCCAATGTTCTTTGGATTTGATGTCGAAAAACCGGACACCGGAAGTCCAGCCTTCGGAAGAGTATGAAAGGAAATGTCTTTAGTGAAAACTATTTGCATAAATGCCCGTAAGTAGTTATATAAAGATAGGGTTGTTCAATAATTGCTCACCTGCGCCGCAAGGTATAATTGCAGTTGAGCGCAGTGTTCACATGCCCGAGAGTAACTACTTCAAGGCCGTGGGTCTGAATGTGGGCCTAAATACCTCTTGCCGCCAAAAGAATCTGTGTCCCTACCGATATAAATAGTAGTGGTAAAAAAAACCGTTTTTCAAAAACACTGATTGGAGGAAACACGATGAGGCAACATCGACCGATTATTGTCGTGATGCTGGTTGGTCTGGTGATAGTCTGTTTCGGCATGTCGGCCGCTCTGGCGGGTGTTACCAAACAGCTGACGATTGGGAAAGTGGATGTCCGGAAAGTGACGGAGAAACCCCAAAGGCTATTCATTGAGGGGCAGATTGTAACGCCGCAGATGAAAACCAGTACGGACAAGTCTTTCCAAGGTGCGATGCGCACCGAGGAACTTCAGGGTGGCGAGGACATCGCCAGCGCCGTCCAGATACCGAGTATGCCGGTCACTTATACCGGCACCACGGAAGGATACGCGGACGATTATGATGAAGTCTGTCCCCTGCCGTCTACCTCGCCGGATGTAGTTTACTATTATGAACCTGGTGCGGATGAACTGGTCGACATCCTGTTGTGTAATTCTTCTTACAAGACCCACCTATGGGTTTACGAAAACAGCGCCGCACAGGTAGTCGCCTGCAATCGGTTTGATGCCGCCTGTGGCGCCAGCCTGAGGTCGGCCGTGCTCGATGTTATGATGAGAGCCGGCAACACCTACTATATCGTCATCGACGGTGACAACGGCGAGTACGGGGCCTACGAGATGGAATGCTCAGCCGAGCCGGCGCCCCCGGAGTTCAGCCTTCACCCGGCTTTCGCCGACAATGGTGCCGACTATCTCATGATGGCCTTTGAGTACTATGGCCTCGACACCCAGTTATACTGGCAGGGTTCGGGCGACAACGGTGATACCTGGTCGGGAGCCGTCTACTTCGCCTTTGACAATATCCCGACATACCCCGCGGTCGACTACTGGGGTACCGGGACGCAGTTTTACGGCACTTTTGTGACACCCCGTAGTGTCGGCGACTCCGGGGCCAGCACCTACCTGATACAGATTGCCGACCCGTCGAATGAGGAGACGGTTGGCGCCGTTTACTGGGATTGGAACCAGTACGGATTCCATGACATGAAAATGGTTGATATCGCTTGCCATGACGCCTTTGAGACATGGGACTTTGGCGTCATTTCCATGATTCACAGTACCCATTACAGTACCGGTGAAGTAGATGGTCCCTTCCTGTTCCACGCCACCAGCGAAACCGGCGGGTCTATTGACTGGTATTCTTGGGATGGCTGTAACAGCACCACCAATGACATCGACCTCGTTAACCACAAGTCGTGGGCAGCCTACGACGTCTACGACACCGACTCATCGCAGTGGGTGGTCTTTCTGCGGCAGGATTTCACCGACAACTGGGACGCTGATGCAAACGCCTGGGCCTTCGATCAGGGTACCGCCAACGAGCACATCCAGTACCCGGCGGTTGCCGCTAACGACGGCCACCTGATTATGATTACCGAGTACTGGAATGAAGGTGCCGGCGAAGACCGTGACCTGCTCGTGTGGACGGCGTCTGATTCGGCCCTGGAGACTATGGCATCGGAGGTCCTGGTAGCCACCACGGACTCGGAGAGATTCCCGAAAATCCAGCATATCGGTGACGATATATTCGTGGTCACTTTCGTGCGCAATGACTCGACCTTCTGGACGCTGACGGAGGACGCCGGGGACACCTGGACCGAGCCCACCAGTTATCAGCCCGAAGGCCAGACCGTCGTGGCGGAATATCGTTACGGAGATATCACCGATGGCGGCACCAAGTTTATCTGGGAATACCAGTTTCTCTTCGGTGGAGGCATGGCCCTGGAGGAACCGAGCATTTACCTGATGTGGAAAGAAGCCGGGCTGTTCGACAGTGACGGCGACGGCGTCAACGACGCCGAAGACAATTGCCCCACCGTCTACAATCCGCTTCAGGAGGATACCGACGGTGATGATATCGGTGATGCCTGTTGCTGCCTGGGAAGTCGCGGTAACGCCAATGGTGACATCGATGAAAAGGTCAACGTATCCGATGTGAGCTATCTGGTAGCCTACCTGTTCGGTATTCCGACCGGGCCGGCGCCGGACTGCCCCCAGGAAGGCAACGCCAACGGTGATATAGACGACAAAGTAAACGTCTCCGACGTAAGCTACCTGGTGGCGTACCTGTTCGGTATTCCGACCGGGCCGGCACCGCCGGTATGTCCGGAGTTCTAAGTCCGCTGTTTCTAGCTTACCGAGATTGTCAAAAGCGCCCTGAGCCAATCGGGGCGCTTTTTCGATTCCGCTGGCCGGCTATGTCGGTTTGCTGTTGCCTTTTTCAGTTGCAGGGCTTAATATCGAAGGGTGAAGTATGAGGCCACCCGTGGCATGATCGTGAACACGGGCGCGCCCCACCGAACTTAGACAAGGTGAGAGCAGGGATATGTCAAAAAACTTTGCGCTGACAGGTGTTTCGGGTTACGTCGCGCCAAGGCACCTCAGAGCCATCAGAGATACCGGCAACCGGCTGATAGCCGCGGTTGACCCCAACGACTCGGCCGGCATAATCGATAGTTTTTTCAGCGATGTCAGGTTTTTCACTGAGTTCGAGAGATTCGATCGGCACATTGAGAAACTCCGCCGCAAAAACGACAAGAACCGTGTTCACTTTGTCAGCATCTGTTCCCCCAACTATCTCCATGATGCGCACGCCCGTTTTGCTTTGCGAGTCGGCGCCGACGCCATCTGCGAGAAACCGTTGGTGCTCAACCCGTGGAACATCGATGCTCTGGCGGAACTGGAACATGAAAGCGGTCAGCGCATTTACACGGTGCTGCAACTGCGTGTCCATCCTTCCCTGGTGGCCCTGAGAAAACAACTGCTGGAGGACAAAGAATCTTCCAAACGAGAGGTCTGCCTGACGTACATTACCTCGCGCGGACCCTGGTACCTGGTGTCCTGGAAAGGCCAGAGCGAGCGATCCGGCGGCCTGGTCACCAATATCGGTATTCACTTTTTCGACCTGTTGATGTGGCTCTTTGGCGGCGTCGAAGGCTGGGAAGTACACATGGCCGAGCCGACGCGGACCGCCGGTTACCTGGAACTGAAGCGGGCCAGGGTGCGGTGGTTCTTGTCCATTAACGATGAAGACATTCCCGCTGAGCTAAAAAAAACCGACCAGCGAACCTGCCGTTCCATCACCATCGACGGCGACGAGGTTGAGTTTTCCGGCGGTTTCACTGATCTTCATACGATTGTCTACCAGGAAATTCTTGCGGGACGAGGGTTCGGATTGGATGAGGCCCGCCCATCAATTCAACTGGTGCATGATATCCGCGAAGCCGAGCGGGTGGGCTTCACAGCCAACGTGCACGCCCTGGCCGAACGATTCAGGAAATAAACTGAGTAAAGGACCTCTCTCGAGTCCTCAAAAAAGAAACAGGCAACCGTCCTCTGGTTGCCTGTTCTGTGGAAATCTCTGCTGCCAGAGATTCGGGTTACTCGACCAGACTTACCGTAACTCCCCAGCCGTCCGGATCGTGCGGCCTGTTGTCGTTCCAGTCGCGATAGGAATGGGAACCATCCGTTACATACCAGATCTCGTATTCGCCGGCGTCTAATCTGATTTCATCGTCGTAGACGCGGTTCTTCCTTGCGCCGCCGGCATGGTCCGTATTACGCCAGGTCATCTCCCAGACGGAACGCCCGCTGGCCTCGTCGACAATCCAGCCATAGTCATACATTTCCCGCCGAGAACCTTCTCCAACGGCATACACGTGGACCGGGGCCGGTTTGTCCAGCTTGAATGTAGCATGACGCTCGTCGTTGTCGCGGACGCGCGTGATGCTGGCGAGTATAAGCGGATCCGATGCTGATTCGGAGAGAGATATTTCCTTAAACTCACCCGGCCGATAGTCTTTCCCCGGATAAACGGTCAGTCCCCAGGCCTTGGGGTCAAAAGGCGGGGCACTGTTCCAGTGGCGGTAGGCATGGGAACCATCCGATGCGTAGCAGGCAACATAGTCTCCCTTGGGCAGAGTCACGGTGCCGTCGAACATTCGGTTCTTTTCCGCTCCCCCGGCGTGCTGGGTGTTGTCCCAGGTCATTTCCCAGGCTCTTTTACGGGAGCCTGTCTTGTGTATCCAGGCGCCGTCGACAAATTCATCATCGCTGTCGGAGTACTCGCCGACTGCCAGGATTTGCAGGTTGGTCTCCTTTTCGAGTCGAAAAGGCTGCTCATGGTAGCGGTTGTTCCTGACCTTGGCCAGACTCAAAAGGACGTCCTCCCTCTTGGGAGGATCAAAGGAACTGAAAGCGGACATGTCGGATCCGCTGCTTCCATAAATCGCAATGCCCCAACTGGCCGGATCCCAGGGCGGATTGACATTGAAATGCTCAAAAGAGTGCGAGTCGTCTGTCACGAAGTAGAGCACGTATTTGCCTTTGTCAAGGTTGATTACCTCGTCAACCAGGCAGTTCTTTCTGCCGCCGCCGGCCCAGTCGGAATTGTCTTCGGATATTTCCCAGACACGCTCGCGGCTATCTGAATTGATTATCCAGCCGTAGTCGACCGGGAAATCGCGGCCCCGGGGAAACTCGAAAACACTGTATATCCGCAGTTTCGTCGCCTTGTCCAGCGCAAAGCCTTTTTCGATGTACTCCGAGTCTCCCATTCCGGTGAAGTGAAGCCAGGCTCCGCGCGGCTCGTCCTCGACTTTGTAGGCTCTGAGATCTGCCTTGTCCATCTGGTCTGCGGTAACGTTGACAAAACATACGTCCAGCGCCCTTTCGAAATTGCGATAATCCCTTCCCGAAAAGCCAATGCCAAACAGAGTGAAGAAATCGCCATCCCCCCCCTTGACATATCCCTCATTGACAGCATAGAGGTAAACCTCGTACTTTCCCCTGGAAAGTTTCAGTTCCTCGCTTACCTCTCTGAGATACCGCTTTCCGTCGTAGCGCTCGTCATCGGAATCTTCCATATCCCACACCGGCTCCCGCGAATCAGCATCGATTATCCACGCGTATATGCCGTACTCGTCCATGTGGCGCGGCATGAAGCCCACGGCATCGACCTGTACCCGCCCGTCG
>CBFCYQ010000185.1:0-6110 GCA_965602205.1 uncultured bacterium
GACCAACAGCTTGGAAGGCTGTGACTCTACCAACTGAGTTACTCCCGCTTAGCGCTATTAATGTTATCCGAAATACGATAAGTTGGCAAGCTCTTTTTTGTCGCCCCGCAACCCTTTTATCGCCCCGCGACCGCAAGGGCCTACACCCCCTACCCCTTCGCGGTGGGCATTATGCCCCAGTGCAGCTTGCTTTTGAGAACCTGGTAAAATGAGTTTTCGGGGAAGACAATGAACCGCGACATGAAGTCGGCTTTGGTGACCCTGACCGAATCGGTATCCCCCAGCTTTTCCATCACCTGCCCGTCGAGTGTCAGCCCGGCCCGCCCGTGCTCGGACCGAATCCCCAGTTCGATAACGTCGGTGCCCGAAAAGACCATCGGCCGCGTCGACAGCGAGAACGACGATATGGGCGCGGCGATAATCGCCTGCATCTCCGGGTGCATGATCGGCCCGCCCACCGCCAGCGAATACGCCGTGGAACCGGTCGGGGTAGCCATTACCAGGCCGTCGGCCTTGTAGGTGACGATATGCTCGCCGTTGACGGTCAGCTTGATATCTATCAGGCGGCTGATACCGCCGTTGTCCACCACGACGTCATTGAGCGCATAGGGATACTCGAGCTTCTTGCCTCCGGCGATCTCGGTCTTGAGAAGCATCCGCTCCTGAATCTGGTAATTGCCGGCAGTAATGTTGTTCAGCGCCGGAACGAGTTGGTTCGGGGTGAGTTGTGTCAGAAACCCCAGCGACCCCAGGTTGATGCCCAGGATCGGGATATCGGCCAGCCCCACCGCCCGGGCCGCGGCCAGGAGGGTGCCGTCGCCCCCCATCGAAACCATAATGTCAACCTGCGCGGCTATATCGTCGCGTTTGGCAAATTCGAGATTGTTGCCGGTTATTCCTTTGAGTTCTTCGCAAAGGACCAGGTGATTGGAGCTTTCATCGGCCCACTTCACGAAGGCCCCGATGGCCTTCCGGGCACCTTTTCGCTTAAGGTTGGCAATGAGTCCGAATATCATCCGTTACGCCCGTCACTTCCTGCCGGTAGTTACAGTGTCGACACTTCCGGCCACATCTTTCTTTTTGGGGTGACCGTTCCGCCGCAGCCCCAGTTTGGTCAGCAGGCTCCCGTTTTTGTGCCCGCCCGACACCAGGCTATGAACGGCGCCGCAGATGCCCTCGGCGTCCAAACCCACATCGCGCAAAAGCAGGCCGCGACTGCCGTGAGTGACAAACTTGTCCGGAATGCCCAGGGCTTTGAACTTGCCCTTGTATTCCGATGACAGCAGGTACTCGGCCACCGCCTGTCCGAACCCGCCGCGAAGCTGGCCCTCCTCGACCGTGAGAACATACCGCGCCTGGTCTTTGATACCATCCAGAAAATTCGTATCCAGGGGTTTTACAAAGCGGGCGTTGACCACCGCGACATTGACGTGCTTTTTCGCCAGCAGGTCCCGTGCCTCCAGGCTCTTGTGCACCATGGCACCCACCGCCAGAAGAACGATATCACCCGGGACATTCAAAGCCTGCCAGCGTCCCCAGTCGATAGCCTCGATATCCTCGACCATATCGGCGGGAACGTTGTCGCGCGGGTAACGCAGAGCCACCGGGCCGGTCATGGTCCGCTCGGCGGTATAATGCAGCATCGCTCTCAGTTCGTTGCCGTCTTTGGGGGCGGCCACGGTAAAATTGGGCACCGTCGAGAGATAGGCGATATCAAAGACGCCATGATGCGTCGGGCCGTCATCGCCGACCAGCCCGGCGCGATCCATGCAGATAACAACCGGCAGGTTCTGAATACCCATGTCGTGAATAACCTGGTCGTAGGCCCGTTGCATAAACGTCGAATAAACCGTCAGGTAGGGCTTCATCCCTTCGGCGGCCAGCCCGCTGGCAAAACAGCCGCCGTGGGCTTCGGCAATACCGACGTCGAAAAACCGCTCCGGGTATTTCTGCGAAAAGTCGACCAGGCCCGTCCCGGATGCCATCGCGGCCGTGATGGCTATCACCCTGTCGCTCTTGGCCCCAAGTTCCACCATAGTATCGCCGAATACTCTCGTGTACGCCGGTCGGCCCGCTTTGGCCGCGGCCTGACCGGTCATCTTGTCGAATTTGCCGACACCGTGGTATTTGAAGGCATTATCCTCGGCCGGGTCGTAGCCTTTGCCCTTGACCGTCCCGATATGAAGCATGATCGGACCCTTGAGGTTCTTCACATGCCCCAGCGTCTTGACCAGAAGAGGCAGGTCATGACCGTCAATCGGACCGAAATAGCGAAAACCCAGCTTCTCAAACAACATACCCGGGACAAGCAGGCCCTTGATGGAGTTTTCAATACGGGAGATGGTCGCCCTGATCTTGTCACGCCTTTTGAAGCGTCCTGTCAAATCCCAGATTTCATCGCGCAGTTTGTTGAACTTCTCGTCGGCCATAATATTGGTCAGGTAGCGCGAAATGGCCCCCACGTTTTTGGATATCGACCAGGTGTTCTCGTTGAGAACGACCAGCATGTCTTTTTTGGTGATCCCGGCGTTGTTCATCCCTTCGAACGACAGTCCGCCCGTCATGGCGCCGTCGCCGATGATCGCCACTACCTTGTGATCCAGCCCGGCCTGCTCGCGGGCCATAACAAACCCCAGGGCGGCCGAAATCGAGGTCGAGGCGTGGCCGGCCCCGTAATGGTCATGCTCCGATTCGGCGCGGGAAGCATACCCGGACAGTCCCTTGTACTGCCTCAGCGAGGCGAACCTGTCACCGCGCCCGGTCAGCAGCTTGTGTGTGTACGTTTGGTGGCTGACATCCCAGACAAACTTGTCCCTCGGGCTGTCAAAGATGTAGTGAAGAGCAATCGTCAACTCGACCGCCCCCAGGTTGGAGGCCAGGTGACCGCCCGTCTGGGAAACCGTCGAAATTATCTGCTGACGAATCTCTGCGGCCAACTCTTCGAGTTGTTCCACCGAGAGACTCTTAAGGTCGTCGGGGCCTTTTATTTTGGCAAGGTGTGACATAGTAAATCTTACGGTCTCTATCAGTTATCCCTTTGACCTATAAACAGCGCCATGTCCTTCAGGATACTGTCATGGTGACCGTCAACCAGGTCCACCGCTTCAGCCACCAGCCGGCTCACGTCTTTGACGGCCTGCTCAATCCCGACCGCCTTGGGATAGGTGGCTTTCTGTTTTTTACAGTCGGCGCCGACATTCTTTCCCAACAATGTCCGGTCGCCTTCGATGTCGAGTATATCATCCTTTATCTGGAAAGCAAGGCCGATTTTTTCACCGAAGGTCGTCAGGATACCGAGCGTTCGCCGGTCGGCCCCGGCCAGGATCCCTCCTACTCGCACGGCACACCGAATCAGGGCTGCCGTTTTGCGCTGGTGAATGGCGATGATCTCTTCGCGGGTTACTTCCTTGCCCTCGGCTTCGACATCGCCCATCTGGCCGCCCAGCATGCCGCCGGTGCCGATAGCCTGGGCCAGTTCGACCACGGTCTCGGTGCGGCCGGTCCGGGCCATCAGTTCGAACGCCACGTCGTGCAGGGCGTCACCGGCCAGTACCGCCACCGCCTCTCCGAATTTCTTGTGGCAAGTAGGGATGCCCCGGCGCAGGTCATCGTCATCCATGCACGGCAGGTCATCGTGGATCAGCGAATACGTATGGACCATCTCGAGCGCAGCCATGGCGTAATGAATACCGGTCTGATTTGAGGCCGGGTCGCCGCCGCAGTATTCGTAGGCCGCCAGGGCCAGAACCGGGCGCAGCCGCTTGCCGCCGGCCATCACGGAGTAGCGCATGGCCGTGTGAAGGGTTCGGGGCTCGGCATCTTCGGCGGGCAGATATTGATCGAGAAGCCGGTCGACCAAATCACGACCGTTTCTGAGATAAACCCGGATGTCAACGGCTTCAGCCGGCATCGTCCTCTTCCTCTTCGAACTCTTCCTCGACCGGTGACCCGCTCTTCTCCTGGATTATCTTTATTTTCTTCTCGGCCTCGGCCAGTTTCTTGTCGCAGACACCGGCAATCTCCAAACCCTCCGTATAGAGCTTGATAGACTCCTCCAGGGACACGTCGCCGGCCTCCAGCTTGTCGGTGATTTCTTCAAGCCTTTCAACCGCCGACTCAAAGTCTTTCGGTTTTTTCCGGGTCGTCATTTTTCCTTCGATTTCTTCACTTGTTCGACAAACGAAATAACCCGGCCATCGGCCAGGATTGTCTCCATTCTGTCACCGGCCAGTATGTCGTTGACAGTCTTCAGAAGCTCCGCCCGGGGCAGCTTGCGGCTGACCGAGTAACCCCGCGACAGTATCTTCAAGGGAGACAATGCCTCCAGCCGGGACATCAGTAAAGATACACGGTTGCGGTGCCTTTCGAAACAGTTTTTTCCCGCCGCCGTCAACACTCGGACCAAACCGTCCAGATGCTGCTGTTTCTGATAAACCAGGTCGTGCGGCCGGGCGAATACGGTACGACTCAGCAAAGACCTGAGGCTGTGTCTTCCCTGCTGAACAAGACCGCTCAGCAGCCGCGCCTGCCTGAGCAGGTTGCCCTCAACCTGCGCGGTGAACTCCTGCTTTGACCACACCACCAGCTCGGCCGCGGCCGATGGCGTCGGAGCGCGCAGGTCAGCGACCAGGTCAGACAAGGTTGTGTCAATCTCGTGACCCACCGCCGAGACTACCGGTATTTCGGACGCGGCAATAGCGCGCACCGCCGTTTCGGTGTTGAAGGGCCACAAGTCCTCGAGCGAACCGCCGCCCCGCCCGGTAACTATGACATCGATATCATCGCGTGTGTTGAAGTACTCGATCCCGGCCTTGATAGTCGACTCCGCCCCCTCCCCCTGCACCTGGGCCGGGTAGATGATCAACTGCACGGCATCGTTGCGCCGACGGGCGATCTGGATGATGTCGCGGATAGCGGCGCCGGTGGGCGATGTCACCACGCCTATTTTCTGCGGATATGCCGGAATCTCCTTCTTGAGGTCTTCATCAAAAAGTCCTTCCCGCGACAGCTTTTCGTGGAGCTGCCGAAACGCCAGTTCCAGCGCGCCGATTCCCACCGGGACTATCTTCCGGCAGTTGAGTTGATACTGCCCGCCTTTCTCGTAAACCGTGATATTGCCGTAAACCAGCACCTTCTGGCCGTTTTCCGGCTCAAACTTGAGATACGCCCCCAGCGAACGCCAGAGGGTGACCTTCAAAACGGCGTTTTCATCTTTGAGGTTAAAATAGCGATGACCCGAGGAGTGATGAATATAGTTGGATATTTCCCCCTCCACCCAGATGTCGTAAAACGACTCCTCGAGGGCGGTCTTGATCATCCGGGTGACGGCCGTGACGGTATACGCTTGCGGTTGCTGCTGCATGCCTCTATTATAGACTAACTAAAACCGCAATAGCAAGCAAAACAGGCGGCGACTCCCCACTCCAACCCCAGGACCGCCTGGTCGGGGTACGATTAAACAAACGGCTGAGCTTACCTTTGCCGCTTATACTTCCCCATCAACTCACCCTCGGCGAGGACGTGCCCCTTCATGGCCTTCAGAAGCTCGTCCTTAGTCGCGCCCACCGGCAAATCGAGCATCATGTCAAGCGCATACAGCTTGAAGAAGTACCGATGAGTGCCTCCGGGCGGGCAGGGACCGCCATATCCGAGCCGGCCGAAATCAGTCTTACCATGTCTGGCACCGCCCAGAACCGTATCGTCCGGCGGGACCTTCTCCGGCAGCCCACTGGTATCGGGAGGAATATTGTAAAGCACCCAGTGCACCCAGGTCCCCATCGGCGCGTCCGGGTCATCCGCTATAAGCGCCAGGCTTTTCGCCGAAGCAGGTACCCCGGTCCACGTCAGCGGCGGCGAAATATCGGCCCCGTCGCAGGTGTATTGTTTCGGTATCATGTCCCCCTCGGCAAAAGCCGTACTGGTAATTTGAACGGCCATCTCCGTGTCTCCTTCCGGCAGTGGTTTGGATTCCTCTTTCCCCTGGCAGGCCGTAAAAAAAAGGCCCGCCGCCATCACAAAACATGCCAAGCGTAACATAACGACTTACTCCTGTTGTTGGTGAAGATTAGCTGATCTCAACCAAATAACCGGCGATGGAAATGTCAAGAGAC
>CBFCYQ010000186.1:0-6106 GCA_965602205.1 uncultured bacterium
AATCACCCATTATGACCTGCTGGTAAAGGCAATCCATCACCATTCGGCCCGGCAGATTGAGGCGGATTTCTCCGACCACGTGGTTGTCGAATTGGAGATACGAAAATCCAGCGCGGATAAGTTGATTGATGAAATTACCGAACTCTCCAACGGCCGGGCGGAGATCAGAAGACTTGCCTGAACGCGATCGCATAGACTGCCTGGGCCTGGGGATAATTCCGTTCGATATCCTCTATACCATCGCCAAATACCCGAAAGCGGAAGCCAAAATAGACGCCCTTGATTTTAACACCCAGGGAGGCGGCCCGGTGCCCAACGCCATGGTGGGCCTGTCGCGCCTGGGGCTAAAGACAGCCGTAATCGCGGCCGTGGGCGACGACCTCTTCGGTGAGTATGGCATCGCCGAAATGAAGCGCGAAAAGGTCGACACGCAGTACATCACCGTTAAAAAACGGACCTCAGCCATCGCCACCGGCTATATCGAAAAAGAGAGCGGACGGCGCACGATGGTCCTGTACCGAAACATCACGGTTGAACCCGGTGACATCAACACGAGGTCTTTGCCGCGGCCCCGGCTGGTGCACCTGGACGGGCGCGATATGCCCGCTACGATGAAACTGGCCCGCTGGTGCAAAAGAATAAAGGCGACGATATCCTTCGACATCGGGTCGATGCGCAACGATGTCTCCGAGGTTTTCGGGCTGGTCGATCACCTTGTTGTCGCCGACGGGTTCGCCTTCCCTTTCACAGGCTGCCGTACGGCCCGACGCGCCATCGAGAAACTGGCCCACCTTTGCCCCGGAAAGATCGTAGTCACCGAAGGAATCAAAGGCTCCACGGGCTTTGAACACGGTGATTTCTATACTCAAAAGGCTTTCCGGGTGGAGAATGTAGACGCCACCGGCGCCGGGGACGCCTTTCACGCCGGCTACATATACGGCCTTCTGAAGGGGCTGGATATGGCCGAGCGACTGCGGCTGGGGGCGGCCGTGGCCGCTCTGAAATGTATGCGGCCGGGCGGTCGGACCGGTCTGCCCGACCGGCGCGAATTAAAGAGATTTTTGAAGTCGCCGCCCGAATACTATGCTTGAGTTTGTTGACAGCCTCGATCGCACGATTTTCCTGTTCGTCAACAGAAGCCTGGCGAACCCCATCACGGACTACGTGATTCCGCTTGTCACCAATGATGATAACCTGCGGGTTTTATACGTTTTGGCGATGATTCTCCTGCTGATAAAAGGAGATGCGCGGCTGCGGTGGCTGGTGGCTTTTTCCGCCCTGGCCCTGCTTATCACCGACCAGGTTTCGGCCGGACTGCTCAAACCGATCTTCGCCAGGTTGCGGCCGTGCCATACCATCGATCACGTGCACCTGCTGGTCAACTGCGGCGGTGGGCACGCCATGCCTTCCACCCATGCCGCCAACGCCGTCGCCCAGGCTGTTTTGTTCGGGGCCTGCGTCTTACAGGTCCGCTATTACCTTTATGCCTTTGCGGCGCTCATTGCCCTGAGCCGGGTCTTTGTGGGCGTCCATTACCCGCTCGATGTGGTGGTCGGTGCCGCCGTCGGTGTCATCATCGGCGGTATCATTTTGCTGGGATTCCGAAGATTCGAGTCGCGTGTTCTCAGGCGGTCGGATTCAGCGCCTTCCGGAACGCGATGAGTATCGTCAACCTCTAAATCTATGTGGGGTTCTTGTTATGCCGTACACACTGGAAGTTGTTCGGGGTGACATCACCCGGGTCGATACCGAGGCCATCGTCAACGCCGCCAACAACGAGTTCTGGATGGGTTCGGGTGTCGCCGGGGCCATCAAGGGTGCCGGAGGCCAGGTGATTGAGAGCGAAGCCATGAAGAAAGGGCCGGTGCTGCCGGGCGAGGCCGTCTTTACCGGGGCGGGGCGCCTTCCCTTCAAGATGGTCATCCACGCCGCCGTCATGGGTCAGGACTTGCGTACCAGCGACCGACTGATTCGCCAGGCAACCGTCGCCAGCCTCAACATCGCCGAGAAGCACGGCATCCGGTCGATGGCATTTCCGGCGTTCGGCACCGGCGTCGGCGGCTTTCCCATGAAGGCCTGCGCCAAAATCATGGTAACGACGGTCAGAGGCTACGAGGCCCGATCCAAAAACGTGGAGAGAGTGGTTTTCTGCCTCTTCGACGAATTAGGCTACAAGGTTTTCTCCGACGCTCTCGCTGACAAGAAAGTCTGATATCGCCACCGGATCCTGCCGGTTGCCGCCTGCCGATCTGATGCGCCTGCATACGTGGCGGGTGCAAAAACGTAGACACAGGCGGTAGAAATTAGTTGACAATATGTATCCTGTTATTACCTTCGATGCAAGTTACTCGGGCTTGTGGGGCCAATTAGCAGTCCGGACACGGGTTTATTGAAAAGACATCCTCAGGTCCATATGCTCGACGACCGTGCAGCATAAGTGCAGAATCAACCAACGATTAACTAATAACTCATCAGGGCGGAGGATTAATGATGAAACGAGCAGCAACTTTACTGGTTATCTTGCTGGTATTGACTTCAGTAGCTTTCGCACAAGATGGGCGAAAGTACCAGTTCTTTATCGATGGACAGGGGCTCTTTCTGACCGAGCCCGACTTCTGGACGGACTACTATTCATTCGGAATGGGTATCGGCGGCGGTATTGAGTACCCGGTCTCGCCCGCATGGTCGGTAATTGGGGGCATTGATATCAGGACGTACGGGGTGAACAAAGGAGCCCTCGAGGATCTCTACATGGAGGACTACCCCGCCGCCTCGTCGGTCGAGGTTTCGGGCGGGCGCGCCTGGGGAATCTCATTTTCGGCTCTGGGTAAAGGTATGCTGCGCTCCGAGGGAAGCAGCATGACCCCGTACTTCAAAGGCGGCTTTGGCCTGACCCATATAACGGCTTCCGATGCGAAGGTCAAGTACAAGGTCGGCGACGATTACGAGACCGACGATCCGGGAATTGAATCTGAAACCAACGTTTCGATTACTCTCGGGGTCGGCCTGGAGTTCCCGGTCGGCCAGGGCAACTCAAGCCTGTTCTTCGATCTGGGATATCATCTGGTGACCAAAGATCCGGAGAACGTCGGTACCGTGCCGATAACTTTCGGATTAAAATTCTAAGAAAAAAGGGTGTGGGCATTGTCTGGCAGGCAGTCCACACCCTTTTTCTATTCGGTTCGCGGATTACGGGGGTGTTGCCGGCCCTGCTTTATGTCGCCACCTGCTTGCCGACGTTCAGGTCACGTGCGCCGGGACTGGCGCTGTTTTATTCGGCTATTTTAACCTTGAAACGGCCCTTGAAACTCAGGGGGATACCGCCCTCATTCTTGTAGTCGCCCCTGACCATGCAGAAGATATTTGTGGAAGTCACGGAGTCGATAACGAAGTATCCGGATTGAGGAAGAAATACTTTGGCCTCGGGGACCCAGTCATAACGCTTCAACAATTGTACAAACGAGTTGCCCGCCACATTCAGCGAATCCGGTACCGGTGGGTTGGCCACCTGAAGGTAAAGGCGACATGTCAGGTATTCGTCAAAGCCGAAAAGATCGCTCACACCGCTTTTGAGAACCTTTCCGCGGGCTCCCGTTGTCAGAACGACCACACCTCCCTCTCCGGCAACCACCTTCTTGTCGTCAAAGGGATCATTCAACCTGGCATCGATTATATACTCGGTGTGCTCGACCGAGACTTTCTTATCCCGGCCGTCTATCACCATGAAGAGATCCAGCCGATAGCGGCTCGCGCAGCCCGCCACAAGGAGCACTCCCACCAGGACCGCGCATAACCTCCCGGGACAAACTCTTTTCAATCCACGTGTCATAACATATTCCTGGCGAAGCCCTCGATTCCAGGGTCGCCCCGATGGAGACTTCCGGGACGGGGGCTTATATAGGCATCTCCACCATGCGATATCTCTTGTAAAGGTGGGCACCCATTTCTTCGGCGGCCCGGCGCATCAGGCTGTTGGTTTCCAGAATCCATGAGAGTTCCGCCCAGGTGTATCCTTTCTCAACCGCTTTCTTATAGACGTTTATATACATCATGCTGTCCACGCCGCGTTTCTGAAACTGTGGGATTACGCCCATAGTGATCATCCTGACGCCGTCGACTTTGTTGCGCACTTTAGTGTGCCACAGCAGTTTGGCAAGACCAAGCGGGAAGAGCCGTCCTTTCAGATGAATGAGTGCCTGGTTGATGTCCGGCAGGGCCAGGACAAAGGCGACCGGTCGGCCTTCAAATTCGGCGATGAAGACCAGGTCGGGATCGATGATTTGCCGGAGGTTTCTGGCGGTGTAGAAGAACTCGTCCTTGTCCATCGGCACAAATCCCCAGTTGGGCGCCCAGGCCTGGTTGTATATCTCGTTTACTCTCTTGATCTCTTCGTTGAACTCGGGCAGCCGCAGACTGCGCAATCTTATTTTGGAACGCTGCTGCATCTTGGTGACGACGCGGTCGATGCGCTCGGGGATCGGATCTTCTTTGGTAAGCCGGTAGCCGACAAAATCCATGGCTTTTTTCAGGCCGAATTTCTCGGCCAGGCGCGGCAGGTAGGGTTTGTTGTAGGTCATCATGACGGTGGGCGGCCAGTCGAACCCCTCGATAAGAAAGCCGATCTCATGATTGGTGGAGAAACTGGCCGGTCCCCGCATTCTCTCCATGCCCTCCTTCTTCAGGGTGATCATGGCCACCTTCAGAAGGCGCGAGGCCACCTCGTAGTCGTCCTCGCAGTCAAAAAAGCCGAAAAAGCCGGTCTGTTCGCAATGGTACTCATTGTGAGTGTAGTTGACGCAGGTAGCAATGCGACCCTTTATCCGGCCGTCCGCCAAGGCCAGGAAGAGTTTTACTTTGGCGCCCCGGAAAAACGGGTTTTTGGCGTAGTCAAAAAACTCCAGTCGCTCCGACCGCAGTGGTGCGACGTAATTGGGTTCTCCCCGATAGAGCTGATTGGGATAGTCGAGGAATTTCTTTAACTGCGCCGTCGCCTCGACTTCAACTACTTCTGTCTGCGACATAGGCTGCTACGAAATGAGTCCTTTTGCGCGACCGACCCGGGCGATCACTTCCACCACCCGGTCAAGCTGCTCCTCGGTGTGAGTAGCCGTGTAGGAGGTCCGGATCAGGGCCTGGCCCGGAGGGACCGCCGGCGACACGGCCGGGGTAGTGAATACGCCGTTGTCAAAAATCTCCTTCCAGAGCACGAAAGCGTCGAGATCGTCACCGACGACAATCGGTACAATGGGGCTCTGGGTATTGAGAATGTTGAACCCGAGTTCTCTGAAGGCCTTCTGTATGCGATGCGTGTTGCGCCACAGGTGTTCGCGTCGTTCGGGTTCAGCCTCGATAATGTCGAGGGCGGCCAGCACCGCCGCGGCATTGGCGGGGGGAATCGAGGCCGAGAATATCAGGGAGCGGGCGCGATGCTTGATATAATTAATGACATCTTTGTCACCGGCCACAAAGCCCCCCAGGGAAGCGAAGGATTTGGAAAAAGTCCCCACCGTCAGATCGACCTTGTCTATCAGGCCGAAATGCTCCGCCGTGCCGGCGCCGGTCGCGCCAAAAACTCCGATCGAATGAGCGTCATCAACCAGCACCCGGGCGCCGTACCGCTGTGCGATCTCGACCAGGGCAGGCAGGTTGATGAGGTCGCCTTCCATTGAAAAGACGCCGTCCACGACGACAAAAACGCCGCCGCGATTGTTGTTATTGCGAACATTCGAGAGGACGCGCTCGAAATCCTCCATATCGTTATGAGCAAACTTGTAGGTCTTGCCATAAGACAGGCGACAGCCATCGACGATTGAAGCATGCACACCGCGATCGATTATGATAGCATCGTTCTTGCCGACCAGCGAAGAGATCGTCCCCAAATTCGTCTGAAAACCGGTGGAAAAAACCTGGGCAGCATCTTTTTGAGTGAACTTGGCCAGCCTTTCTTCCAGTTGGATGTGAAGATCCAGGGTGCCGTTCAGAAAACGCGAGCCGGTACAGCCGGAACCATATTTCCGAGACGCCTCGGCCGCGGCTTCTTTCACTTTGGGATGATTTACCAGGCCCAGGTAATTGTTGGAGCCCACCATGATACACCGCTGGCCCT
>CBFCYQ010000187.1:0-6078 GCA_965602205.1 uncultured bacterium
GGACATTGAACCTCTCGGGGATTCTGAAACTGAAGTAGTAACGGTTGTCGGCCATGTACTTGTCATCGGAGATTTCAACGTAACCCGAATGAAAGCCCGTGCGCGACACCGCCCGCTTGAAGCGCACGACGGCCTCACTCTCGGCGCCGACGGCGAAGTCGGTCTGGGCGATGCGATTATCGTTCAGAAACAACGAGGCGATGACGTTACCATGTGCCTCGTTGGTGTAGTTTTTGACGGTCGCGGCCACCTCAAAGTCATGCCCGGGCGCCAGGAGTTGGCCGCCGAAATCGACCGCCGTGATACCGAGATTTCCGTGGGCCTCGAGCGGCAAATCCACCAGGTAAATGCGGGCCTCACAATCTGCCAGGACCGATCGATTGGGCAGGGAATGGCGCTGACGGTCGGTGATGATGTATATTTCCTTGTTGAGGCTGGCGGCTTCGGCAAGCAGGTTTTTCGCGTTGTCCAGGGCTCCCTCGAGGTCGGCTTCGCCGGATCCGGCCTGCAGACGCTTGAGCCTCTCGACCGCCCGGGCCGGAGATCCAAAAGAAGGCTGCTCGTTGTCCTCCCGGGTCCGGTCAAGCGGCACCAGGTACACCTCGTCCGCTTCGCCGAATGTTTCCAGAAGCTGCTCCGTCCGTTGCCGCGCCAGTTCTATCAGCTTGCCGTCCGTGACATAGCGGCTCATCGAAGCCGAGTTATCAAAGAGAACCACCGCCGCCACGGATGCGTGCGAACCGATCCGGCCGCTCTCGGTGGTGGGTCTGGCAAAGGCCAGTACGACCGTGAAAATGATGAGCATGCGTAGAAGCAACAACAGCAATTGACGAATCTTCAGCCGCCGCACCTGACGACGCTGCATGGCCTTGAGGTGCCGCAATGACGAAAATTCGATAACCTTGACGCGCCGTCTGAAAAAGAGATGGATAACCAGCGGTATGAGGGCCGCAGCGGCCGCAAAAAGAACGGTAGAGTTAAGGAAACCAAACATGATCAGTCGGTGTAAGCCTCGTCGAGATACTTACGGGCTTCTTTCTGGTGGTAATCGGCCGACGGAAGGGCCAGCACCTGGCCGTAGTGCGCGCGGGCGGTCTCGCGGTCACCCGTCAAATCATACACCTTCCCCAACCACAGGTTGATCATGCCCAGGTAGAAAGGGCGGGATTCCAGGAAAAGGGCCGCCTGTAAATAGATGAGGGCATCATCGTACTCAGCCAGCCCGGCACTGGCGATACCCGCCCACATCTGTGAGGACGGCGAGGCGTTGTTGGCTGCCAGAACCTGGTCGAACACCTGCCTGGCTTCATTCAGGTAAGTCGTGGCCCGAAGCCGGTCCGCCTCCTCCGGTGATCTTTTGAGTATGTGACCCAGCAAGACGCGGCTTTCGCCCTCGGCCGATTCAAAACCGGCCGCGTCCACAATTTCCGCTAAGTACTTTGCAGCCGTCTCGGTGTCATCCTGATAGAAATAATAACTGGCCAGGTTGAACTTGACCATCCGGTTCTCCGGGTCAAGCTCCAGGGCCTTGGTATAATCCGCTAACGCTTCCGGGTAATAGCCGTTCATCATGCGATAACTGCCCTGGGCCATCAATTCGGGTGCCGAAGTATCCATCAGGGCTATCAGAGTCTGCTGAACCGATGTGGCGGCATAGTAATCACCGTTGAAGAAGTAGGCACGTTTCAAGGCCGACAGCGTCCTGAGCGAATCCGCCCGGTCGGCCGCGTGCTCCGCGGCCGCCTGGCAGTATTTCAGCATCGCCTGGTAGTTGAACATCATCTCGGACAAATACGCCTGATAAACAAGATCGCGGTAATTGACCGTGGCCGTGTCCACGTAGTGTTTCCATTCGGCCTCGAGTGTTTCGACGTTCTTGCCATAGATCTCCCCAAGCTTGGCAGCCAGGTTCAGATCATCGGCCTGCCGGTACAGCTTCGAGAACGCCTCGAGATTATACGTGTCGATCAAAAATCTGACAAAAGAGGCCGAGGTCCGGTCGGCGATGTACGGATCCGTCTGAAAGAACTCGAGCGTGTTGAGCAATTCCGACAGCGACAGATCCGGCGACTGACGGAAAATTTCCTTGGTATCAAAGACGGCAACCGAGAGGTAATTCGCCAGACCCTCCGACAAAAACGGAGGCGCGTAACCCCAGTTACGCATAATGGCGGTGAGTATAACGAGGAAGGGATCCGCCGAATTCATGCGATTGTTATAGATTGCGTAGCCGACGTTGCGCGTGGGGTCCGAGGCCATACCGAAACGTTTATCCCAGATTACCGATTTGATAGGACAGGGACACAAGAAAATCGAATACTTGCCGGGCAGATTGAAATTGAACATGGCCTGGAAGTTGCGGTATTGCGTCTCCATGAGTTCCTTGACCGAATCCCAGTAAAAATCACCCAGGGATTTAGGCACAAAATAAATGTCCGTGTTGGCCGTCGGCAGGAAGTCAAAAGTGCCCTTCACTCGGTGGTCAAAGGAACACCCGGTCAGGTCGATCTCGGCCTCACGCAGAGGCGTGACCACCAAAGAGTAAATAGCTTCGTTTTTGCCCTCGATGCCGTTCAGCCTGGCAGGGAGTCCGTATTCGGCCGTGAATGAGCGCGCGTAGGTGTTGGCCGATGCTCCCAGGGTGACAACATGCACGTCAAACGACGTCCGGGCACTGTCCACCTCTTTAATCTCGAGGTCGATCGAAAAGGAGGTCAAAAAGCCGCTGGTCAGAACGCCCTTGAGCAGCTTGACGGTGTCGGCCTGGAGCAGAACGTCATCGTTGCGGTTGGCATCATACTGGTACACCGCCAATTGGCATTCTACACCCGGGTCGGCCTTCGCCCCAGATGCGATCAGCACACCCGCGGCAAGCAATATTATGATTGTTTTTTTCATTTTCCTTTATACAGTCCAAACAGAAAAAGTGTCTTGACGGCCCCAACGGCAGTCACTCTGACTCATCGACCAGACGGCCGTCCCGCAGGACGGGCAAAACCGGCATAGAATCTACATTGGCGGCCATCTCAACATCACCGGCAAAGCCAATCGATGCCAGAAAGCGACCGTGCTCGCCCTGTTCAATGGTTTTCTTTATGGCCGATTTATTACTCCGGTACAGCAGCAAGGCCAGCGAGGCGGCGTCGTTAAGGTTCAACTTCCTTTCGTGTCGGGTAGCCAGCGTGTGGATCAACATGCCGCCGCAGACGGTATCCTCGATGGAGAAACTGCCCTCGTTGCCGGTGCAGACCAGGGCAACGTCGTCGATGTTATGGCTGAGGCGCTGGGCGGCTTTTGAGATGTTGACCAGCCCTCCGCATATCACGGGCGAGGCGTTGCGCGTCCTGGTGTAGACGGCGGTGCCGTTGGTGGTGGTCATCACGACGAACTTGCCGCCGACCGCCTGACGCGTAAACTCGGCTGGCGAATTACCCAGCTGGAAGTTTTCTATTTTAACGCCGTCCCGCTCTCCGGCCAGCACGGCCATATCACCGCCCACCTTTGCCCACATTTCACCGGCCTCACCAGGGCCGTCGGTCGGTATCACGCCCCTGGCGCCGGCAAAGAGAGCCGCGCACACCGAGGTCGAACTGCGGAGAACATCTATGACGACCACGGCCTTGTTGCCCAGATCCGCCTTGACCAGCGGCACCGGTGTCAAATACAACTCGATTTTCATGTTCCGCCTAACGATGCGAGGCCTCTTTATAGAACGGCGGTTTAACGACCGTCGCCTTGAACCGCTTGTCCCGTACGGCTATCTTCAGTTCCGACCCGGACTTCGCCTTCGAGCGGGGTACGTAACCCAGCGCAATCGGCTTCTGCAACGATGGCGAAAAAGTCCCGGACGTGACTTTTCCCACCACCTCGTCACTGTCATAAATGTCATATCCGTGACGCGGGAAAACCCGTCCTTCCATCTCCAGACAGACCAGGCGCCGTTTCGGCTTCTCCGCCTTTTGGCTGGCAATCACGTCTTTGCCGATGAAATCCTTGTCAAGGTATACGATCCAGCTCAGACCGGCCTCGATAGGGTTGGTGGTTTCATCAATGTCGTTTCCGTATAGAGCCATCTTCATCTCCAAACGAAGGCTGTCCCGTGCTGCCAGTCCGATCAACTGCATATCATACTTCTGACCGGCCGCGTTGACGGCCTTCCAGAGGGCGTCGGCCTGCTCGGGCGGAATGTACAACTCAAAACCGTCTTCTCCCGTGTACCCTGTCCGAGAAAAGAGGATCTCGACTCCGGCTACGGGAGCCTTCATCCAAGTGTAATAGGGCATGCTCTCCAGGTCAACCTCGGTCAACTCCGAGAAAAGGCTCTGAGCATTGGGACCCTGGATGGCCAGCAGGGAGGTCTGGGCGGATCTGTCCACGACCGTTGCGTCGCCGAACAGGTGGGATTTCAGCCAGTCGAGGTCCTTTTTGATGTTGGCGGCGTTGACAACCAGCATGTAACTGTCCGGCATCCGGTATACCAGAAGGTCATCGACTATGCCGCCGTGCGGCATCGGCAGGCACGAGTATTGGATTTGACCGACCTCGAGGGCGCCGACGTGGTTGGTGGTGGTTTTCTCCAGGAAGGCCAGGGCGTCTTTGCCCGAGACTTCGAATTCTCCCATGTGCGAGAGATCGAAAAGGCCGACGTTTTTGCGGACAGCCAGGTGTTCGGCAGTGATACTGGTATATTGGATGGGCATATAAAAACCGGCAAAAGCGACCATCTTTGCGCCCGAGGCTATGTGGTAATCACAATAAGGGGTTCTTACTGGCTCAGAGGTTGTGTTAGACATGGCGTTGTTCCTTACAATAGCTCCTATTGTTTCACGTAATTAAGAGTACCAAAGACAAAAGTCAATATCTATGTCGGACCCTGACTGCTGCGATCCGCCTGAGTAAGGTGGGTGGCAGGAGGTATGGATAGCATCCATGTTGTATCTGATACCGGGCAGGTCGTTTTTGTGCTCAATTGCGGAGCCGATTACGCACGGGTCGGTGTGCCATCGGTTACTTCTCGGTCTCCGCTATAACTCGTTCACCGTCGCGGTATTCGTCTTTGAGCATCAAGACACCGTTATCGTCATAAACTTCATAACCGCCGTGTCGCTGACCGTTTTTGTACTCGCTCTTGGCCTTGAGTACGCCCGATTCGTAGTATTTCAGCCAGAGACCGTCCATTTTTTCATCCCGGTACTGGCCTTCGTACTCGACCGACCCGTTGGGGTGCCAGGCCGTGTAAGAGCCTTCGAGTTTGTCGTCGACGTTGTGTCCTTCCTTCTGGAGCTTCCCATCCTCGGAGAATTGCCGGAAGCGACCATTCTTCATCCCGTCGGCGTAAACCACTTCCTGGTTGAGAGTGCCATCCGCATAGTACCAGCGGGCCGTGTCAACCATCTTGCCGTCTTGGTAGTATATTTCGAATTCTTTTAGGCCACTAAAGAACCACTGGGTTACCTTGCCGTTCTTCCGGCGGTTGACATACTCTTCTTCTTTCTGCTTCTGCCCGTCATCGTACCAGTACACCACCCGGATATGCCTATCCTCACGATCACCGACGACCACTGCCTGCATCTTCAACTGGCCGTTAGGCCAGCGCTGCTCTCTGAAAATGCTGTCCGCGCCTTCCGGTATGTCGGCGAGCTCCAGTCCGGGCTCACCCAGAAGTCTCGGGCTTGTCTGCGGGGCAACCGCATCGCTGAGGATTTCCTGACTCGTGATCTCCGCCGTCGAGTCCCCCTCGACATCAGGCGTGCGCTCGGTTTTTTCACTGGCGCCACAGCCGCAAAGGAGGCCGGTCGTGGCCAGTATCATTATTGAATTAAGTATTTTTCGTATCATTTGAAGCGTTCTCTTTTTATGGTCGCGGCGCGATACGGCCCAGCCTCTGACGCCGGGGCAGCTTCGAGCCTGTAACCTCCGTTTTCTACGACTTTCTGAGCATCTCTCTGAGTACCATATGCAGGATACCGCCGTTGCGGTAATAATCCACCTCAATCGGCGTGTCCAGACGCACCGTCATGTAGAACTTCCTTTCGCCGTTCTTCGACAGAGCTTTGACCGACACCGTCTGGCGCGGCT
>CBFCYQ010000188.1:0-6031 GCA_965602205.1 uncultured bacterium
AGCAGTTCTGAACGTACTCAAGGAGGGACCAGACCGTGGCCAGAAAAAACATATCGTCCGCCTCTCCCTACGAGAAAACCATAGGCTTTTCCAGGGCGGTTCGCGTTGACAACCGCATCCTTGTTGCCGGAACAGCCCCGATCGCCGACGATGGCTCCACCGCCCATCCCGGCGACGCCTACCTGCAGGCGAAACGGTGTCTGGAGATAGTCAAGGCGGCTGTCGAGAAAGCAGGTGGTCGTCTCACGGATGTTGTGCGCACGCGAATTTACCTCATCGATGCCGCGCTCCAGGACGAAGTAGGCCGCGCTCATGGCGAGTTCTTCGGCGATATCAGACCGGCGGCCACGATGGTAGTGGTCAAGGGCCTGGTTAGTGACGACTGGCTGGTCGAACTGGAGGCCGAAGCCGTCGTCAGTCGTGATCGATAAGCCCCACCGGGGGATCCATCGGGCGGCCTTGCGCCGGCCGCCGCAGCCGGCCTAAGTGATCAGGTCGAGCCTTTTTAACCGGGACACGATCGCCCCGACATTACGCTCGAGAGCGGCCGCGATTTCCTTGAAGGTCTTTCCCTGCCTGAAAAGGGCGAGCAGCTTCCCCTCTTCGACCTCATCCCACTTCTCATAGGCTCGTGGATACTTCTCTCGGAGCTGCTCCAGGTTGACCACCTGGCCGCGTCGCGCCGTAATCTTGATGGTGCTGTCGATTCGTATGGCTCCATCGGCTATCAGGAATCTGTTGATAAACTCCGCACAAAAGCGGGCCGAGGCCATTATATCAGCCACGGTTAACCGGGGGTGCTCTTTTAAGATTTGTTCGTAGGTCCAGCCGCGCGATATCATATCGAGGATGTCACTGATTCTCACGCCGCTGTTTCCCGCTGTCAGGCTGTGTTTCATGGCGCCTCCTTTTTCGTGACTTCATGGTAACCCCGGGCGGTGACAGCGGCTGTCATGACAAAAAGGGGTCGTCCCCGGCCGAGAGCGGCGGTTTTGCCGGAGCGTTCCGGTGGGGACTTAACTTGCGGCTTGACAAGAAATTAGCCGGAACCGGGGGAACTTCAGAGTTGTTTTCAAGAGTAATGTTTTGTATCATCGGAGACATGAGGCCGGGAGCATTTTCTAAAATTCGAGGTAAATAATTCTATGATCTTTGGCGCACACGAATCTATCGCGGGTGGTGTGTTCAATGCCGTCGAGCGCGGCCACCAGGCCACCTGTGATACTATCCAGATGTTCAACAAGTCCAACAATCAGTGGCGGGCTAAAAAACTGCACTCCGACGAAATCGAAAAATTCTTTGAAGCCATTGAAACGACCGGCGTTACCGTCGCCACCTCTCACACCAGCTACCTTATAAACATTGCCTCACCCGATGCGGCCCTGAACGAGAAGTCCTACAAATCCCTCAAAGAGGAAATGGAACGGTGCGAAACACTGAAAATTCCCAACCTGGTGATGCATCCAGGGGCGCACGTCGGTTCCGGTGAGGAAACCGGTATGATGGCAATCGCCGGCAACATCAACCGGCTCTTTGGCGAACTGAAGGACAACCACGTTACTCTGCTGCTGGAGGGCACGGCCGGGCAGGGGACTGTACTGGGCTCAAAGTTCGAGCAATTGGCCCATATGATAGACATGATCGAGGACAAGGATCATCTCGGCGTGTGCCTCGACACTTGTCACATGTTTGCGGCCGGGTATCCCCTGATAGATCCTAAAGACTACCGGAAAACGATCAAGGCATTTGACGATATCGTCGGACTCGACAAGCTCAGAATCATCCACGTAAACGACAGCCTGCGGGAGTTCGCCTCGGGTAAAGACCGCCATGAACATATCGGCAAAGGGCATATCGGGCTGGACGGTTTCCGCAACCTTGTCAATGATCGGCGGCTGAAGAAAGTACCCTTGATCCTTGAAACGCCCAAGGGTGAGGACCTGGCCGAAGATATCGAGAACCTGAAGATCCTCCGCTCTCTGGTAAACAAGTAAGTACGGGAGAGAGAATGCAGACTGATACTTATGCACTGCCGCATGTGGAAGTCGCCCAGCGGAGCTTTGTCGTCAAAGTCTATGCCTGGATGGCGCTGGCCCTGACTCTGACCGCCCTCATCGCTATGACGGTGGCGTCGTATGAAGGTCTTATCGGAGCCATTCTGACCAACCGAATCCTGTTCTTCGGCCTCATAATCGCTCAACTGGGACTTGTCATACTCCTTTCGGCGAGAATCGATAAAATGTCGGCGGCGACAGCTACGTTCGTCTTTTTTGCATATGCGGCCCTGACCGGAGTTACTTTTTCAGTGATTTTCGCCATCTACACCGCCGCCTCGATTGCATCCACTTTCTTCGTCACGGCCGGGACCTTCGGGGTCATGAGCGCCTACGGGTATTTCACCCGCCGGGACCTGACATCGTGGGGGAACCTGCTCTTTATGGGGCTGATCGGTATTATCATCGCCTCGGTAGTGAATATTTTCATGCAGAACGCTACCGTCTACTGGGTGGTGACGATCCTCGGCGTACTCATATTCGTCGGCTTAACCGCCTACGACACCCAGAAAATCAAGAAAATGGGGGCAGAGGTAAGTATCGAAAGTGAGGAAGGCAGAAAGCGGGCGGTGATGGGGTCTTTGGCGCTGTATCTCGATTTTATTAACCTGTTCTTGATGCTTTTGCGGCTCCTGGGCCGCAGAAGGTAAACGTCCCGAGGCGCTTTCAGGCAAAAGACCTATGTATTTGCCCCGGATGGAAAAATTTCGTATTCTCTGGTTGAGCGCCCTGCACCTGATGTTTGGAACCGAAGGGCCGGCAAAGTAATAAAAAGAGTACTATAATAGAGAGATAAACCAAAAGAGCTTTTCCGATCAAATGAAAAATTTGCTAACTACGGTATTTGGCACCAAACACGACCGTGATGTTAAGAAATTGCAGCCGTTCGTGGCCGAGATAAACGAGCACTTCGAAAAACTTGCGGGCCTGTCCGAAGAAGAACTGGTTGGTAAATCCGACGAGTTCAGAAAGCGCCTGGCCGAGGGCGAAACGCTCGATGATATCCTGCCCGAGGCTTACGCCGTGGTCAAGGAAGCCTGCCGCCGCCACCTGGGCGTTACCTGGGATGTCGTGGGCCAGCCCACCGAATGGAACATGGTGCACTTCGATGTCCAGCTTATTGGCGGCGTCGCCCTCCACCAGGGGAAAATAGCCGAGATGGCCACCGGCGAAGGCAAAACCCTGGTAGCCACCCTGCCGACCTATCTCAACGCCCTGAGCGGCAAGGGCGTGCATATCGTCACCGTTAATGACTACCTGGCCCAACGCGACAGCGAATGGATGGGCCGGATATATGAATACCTCGGCCTCACGGTGGGCGTTATTCAGAACCAGATGACCAACGCCGAGCGCCGTGAGATGTACAAGAGCGATGTCACTTTCGGCACCGCCAACGAGTTCGGCTTTGACTATCTCCGTGACAATATGGCCCAGACGGTCGAGGACCGGGTGCATCGCAACCGCTTTTACGCCATTATCGACGAGGTGGATTCGATTCTGATCGATGAGGCCCGCACGCCGCTCATCATATCCGGCCAGGTGGAATCGTCCGTTCACGACCGCTACCGCGAAATGAAACCGACCGTGGATAACCTGGTCCGCAAGCAGGCCTTGCTTATCAACGACATGATCGCCAAAGCCGAGAAGCTTTTGGAAGGGGGCCAGGCCGACGATGAGTTCGAGACCGGCACGCTGCTGTTATCCGCTAACCGGGGCGCTCCCAAGAACAAGCGGCTCCTCAAGGTCTTCAAGGAACCGGGCGTAAAGAAGCTCGTCACTGACGTCGAATCGGCCTACATGCGCGACAAGAAACTGCATGAGGTCGACGACCGGCTGTACTTCTATATTGATGAACGCGAGCACGGCATTGCCCTGACCGATCTGGGGACGGCGCAACTCACCACGGAAGAGCAGCGCCTGTTCGAGCTCCCCGATATTTCTACGATGCTTTCCGAGGCCGAGGGTGACACCTCACTGTCGACCGAAGAACGTCAGAAACGCATTGACGAAATCTACCGAATGCATTCCGAGGTTTCCGAGAAAGTCCACGCCATCAACCAACTCCTGCGCGCCTATTCGCTCTATGAAAAAGACGCCGAGTATGTCATCCAGGACGGCAAGGTGATGATCGTGGATGAATTCACCGGCCGCATTCTGCCCGGCCGCCGCTATTCCGACGGCCTGCACCAGTCCATCGAGGCCAAAGAGGGTGTGCGAATCGAGGCCGAGTCGCAGACGTTGGCCACCATCACCCTTCAAAACTTCTTCCGCATGTATGACAAGCTGGCCGGTATGACCGGTACCGCCGAGACCGAAGCCCAGGAGTTCTTTGATATCTACAAGATGGATGTGATGGTTATTCCGACCAACCAGCAGGTTATCCGCGACGATAATGAGGACCAGATATATCGCACCCGCCGCGAGAAATACAACGCCATCATCGACGAAATCGTGACCAGCCACGAGGCGGGCCGTCCCTGCCTGGTGGGTACTATAACGGTGGATGTTTCCGAGACGCTTTCGCGGATGCTCAAGCGCAAGGGTGTGCCGCACAACGTCCTCAATGCCAAGCAGCACCAGCGCGAGGCCGAGATCGTCGCGCGCGCGGGAGAAAGCGGCGCCGTGACCATCGCCACCAACATGGCCGGCCGCGGCACCGATATCCGCCTGGGCGAAGGCGTGGTGGAGAGTGGCGGATTGCATATCATTGGCACCGAACGTCACGAATCACGCCGCATCGACCGGCAGTTGCGCGGGCGGTCCGGGCGCCAGGGCGACCCCGGCTCTTCGGCCTTCTTCCTGTCTATCGAGGACGACCTGATGCGCCTGTTTGGCGGCGACCGGCTGGGCACTATCATGGACCGGCTCGGCGTCGAGGAAGGCGAGGTCATCACGCATGGCATGGTCACCAAGGCGATCGAGCGGGCGCAGAAAAAAGTCGAAGCGCAAAACTATGCCATCCGCAAACACACGCTCGAGTACGATGACGTCATGAACGTCCAGCGCAACTGGATATACGACCGGCGGTTGGCCGCGCTCGAACGGGAATCGATCAAGGATGAAGTCGTCGAGCTTATCGAAGAAGTACTGGACGGCCTTATCGAAGAGTATTGCCCGGAAAAAGAATATCCCGAAAACTGGAATCTCAAGGGATTCACCGACGAACTGCGCAAAATATATCTTCTGAACCTGGAATTCCGGGAGCCGGACATTCCGCAGCTTACCCGCGAGAAGCTCAGGACCAATGTCCGCGACGCCGTCATGCACATCTACACGCGCAAAGAGACCGCCTACGGCGATGAAATCATGCGCCAGCTCGAGCGCTACGCCGTCCTGACCACCATCGACCGGCACTGGCGCGATCACCTGGCCGAGATGGACGAACTGCGCACCGGTATCGGTCTGCGGGCCTATCACGGCGGCATGGGCAAACCGATCGACATCTACAAGCGCGAGGCTTTCAAAACGTTTCAGCAGATGGTCACCACCGTCGACAAGGAAATCGTCAACCTCGTTTATAAACTCCAGGTGAACGTCCCCGAGAAATCACGGGCCGAGCGGCGCCGCGAACAGGAGATGGTCACCCAGCACGCCGACACCACCAACCTCGGCTACGGTGGCGCGGCCTCGGCGGTGGGCTCGCCTCAAGGCGGCCCGGCGGAGGGAAGCCCGATGGCGGAAGCTTCCCAGGCCGGTAAAAAGGCCCGCACCGTCAGGCGCGAGATGCCTAAGGTCGGCCGCAACGAGCCCTGTCCCTGCGGCAGCGGCAAAAAATACAAAAAATGCCACGGCGCCAACGCATGAGCGAAGGCCGGCCGACAGATCGCCTGCGATTCCACCTGCTTAAAGGTACAACCACCTACCGTGTTGACATACCAACCGAGCCCGCTGTGCAGCTAGTCGGCCGCAACGATTTACGATATGTTTGTCTCGCGGCACCTGTGGGAAAAACAGACTCAACGGGCTACTCGGTGAAC
>CBFCYQ010000189.1:0-6000 GCA_965602205.1 uncultured bacterium
TGCAGGCTCTAAGGATTCCGAGAATTAAGAGATACATTTCCAGGCGGGCGAGGACATTCGCGCGCGAGGCAGCCGATCTGATTGATCCGGCATACAGCGAGGGCAAAACCGCCCGGCAGGATCTGGTGGTTTTTCTGCTGGCTTTGCACACCGGACTGGCTATTCAGCAGATGGTCAGTCCCGCGATGGTAGACATGGATAAGCAGGTGGACATGGTCGAACGCTTATTCGGCAAACGGCCGAAATCGAGAAAGAAATCGAGAAAATGAGTCAAGACAACGAAGTTCAGGCCAAATGGTACGCCTGGCATCAACAGGAGTACGCCAATTGAAGAAAGGCACCATTGTCATTGTTGCCCTGATAGGCATTATCGGCACCTTCGGCAGGGCCGACGCGGAGGTGGCTCTGTCAGTCCGGGACGTCAGAGAACGGGCGCTGCAGTTTAACCGCAATTATCTTGTTGCCCAGGAAGATGTGGCCAAGGCCGAAAGCGATATCATCAGGGCCCGGGCCGGCGCGTTCCCGAGCGTTAACCTGCTCGGATCGTACTCCCGAAACATAATCCTGCCCTCGTTTTTTGTTAACCCGGAGGGTGAAGATCCAGTGGAGTTCAAAACGGGCTTCAAGAACGCGTATGGGGCTTCCGTGGCGGTCCGCCAGTCACTTTGGCAGGGCGGTAAAGTGTTCACGGCCTGGGCGATTGCCAAGCAATACAAAAAATATGCAGAAGCGCAGGCTGGTCGCGTAGCTGCGGAAATAGTATACAATGCCGATTTGCTCTTTTACTCGGCTATTTTAGAGCAGTCGCGACTCGACGTTTTGAATGCCGCCTTCCAAACCAACAGCTACAACCTGGAGGTGGTTGAGAAACTCTATTCGCAGGGAATGGTCTCCGAGTTCGAGGTCTTGAGGGCCCGGGTCGAGAAGTCGAACCTGCGGCCACAGATACTTCGGGTCGAATCCGACCTGCGGCTGTCCAAAAAGCGGCTCAAGTCATTTATCGGAATCGACCTGGAAGAAGCGATTGTCCTCGTCGAAAACGAAGGAGACACCTCTCTGACGCACCTGCCGTCACTGCCGGTGTTGACGGATTCGGCGCTGGCTCTGCGGCCGGATGTCAGGCAGGCCGAGTACCTGACGGACATTTCCAAGAAGGCCATCCGGATTGCCAGGGGCGGATATTACCCCAGTCTGGAAGCTGTGTCCACCTACAGTTGGCAATCTCAATCAGATGATTTCACCCTCAGTGAGAATCAGACCGATTCCTGGGCAATCGGCATCAATCTCCGCATCCCCATTTTCCAGGGTGGCTACACGCGGGGAGAAGTTAAAGAAAGTCGAGCGAGCTATAACCAGGCTCGGCTGGCGGCCATGCAGCTTAAGGACGACGTGCGTCTCGAAGTTGAGGAGGCCTATGACCAGATCCTGCAGGCCAAGAAAGCCCTTGATATTCAGGGGGAGACCATCGCCGAGGCCGAGGCCGGGCTTAGAATAGCCAACTTGAGGTACGAGACAGGAGTCGGCACGCAGCTTGAGGTTCTCTCCGCCCAGACAGCCCTGACGCAGGCGCGCCAGGCGCTGGCCGAGGCGACCTTCTTTTTCAGGCAGGCGCATTCTTTGCTCAATAAGGCGACCAACATTATAATAAAAACGGACTCATGATGATCAACGCGAACACAAAATTCGTTAGTTTAGGTGCAATTCTGCTGCTTTCCTTAGTGATCGCCTGCGGTGATAACGAGGTTCAGCAATCTGCCGACCGACTGGTCTCGGTCAACGCAACGGTTGTCCGGCTGACCAGCGAGCAGCTCGTGAAGTCTTATACCGGTTCGCTGGAAGGCGAAAAGCAGGCAGTCATTTATGCCCGAATCGCCGAAGCCGTGGAGGAAGTGCGGGTCAAAGAAGGACAAAGCGTCCGCGCGGACCAGGTGCTCATATCACTTGATAAGACCGGTGCCAGCAGTCGTTATCTCGAAACACAGTCGCTCTACCTGAACGCCGAGAAGAACTTCAAAAAGATGGAGTATCTCTACAAGGAAGGCGCCGTGTCCGAAACCCAGCACGACCAGGCGCTGACCAACTATGAGGTCACCAGGGCGACCTTTGAAGCCGCGACCAAACTCGTCGACATCCAGTCTCCGATATCGGGGGTGGTTACGTCACTGGACGTTTCGGACGGCGAGTTTCTTAATATCGGCCGGAAGCTGGCGACGGTGGCCATGGTCGGCCGGCTGCGCGTCAAGTTTGCGGTCAACGCCGAAGACATCAGGTTCTTCAGCCAGGGGGCGCAGGTGTCCGTTTCTGCCGGCAATGGCCGGGTATCCGGCAACGGCACGGTGACATCCATCTCCGAATCAGCCGACCCGGAGACCAGGGCCTTTCAGGTGGAAGTGCTGGTCGACAACGAGGACGGCCGGTTCAAAGTGGGCACGTTTGCCCGCGTGGACGTTGCGCTGGAAAGTATGGATAATATTATTGTTGCCCCGCGCCAGGCTCTGATGACCCTGGACGGTCAACCGGTCGGATACGTCGTCAAAAACGGGCAGGTCGAGAAACGGGTGCTTTCGCTGGGCGCCAATCTCGAAGGACGTGTGGTGGTGGACTCCGGTCTCAATATCGGTGACACGCTGGTGACTCTCGGTCAAAGCTATCTCAGTGATGGCGTCAAAGTAACGATTGCGAATTTGGAATAGGCTGACCCCATGAAGCTTTCAGAAATATCAATCAAGCGTCCCGTCTTTGCGACCATGATGATCGGCGCCCTGCTGGTGCTGGGTCTCTTCTCGTACTATGGACTGCCTCTCGACCTCTTTCCCGAGGTCGATTTCCCCTTCGCCACCGTCGTGACGATCTACCCGGGCGGCTCGGCCGAGACAGTGGAAACGGAAGTAACCAGGAAAATCGAGGACGCTGTCAACGAGGTTTCCGGCATACGGCATATCACTTCCTGGTCGCGCGAGAGCTACTCGCTGGTTGTGGTTGAATTCGAGTTGGAGAAAGATGGCGCTGAAGCTACTCAGGACGTGCGTGAAAAAGTGTCCGGCATCCGGGGCGAACTGCCGGACGACGTCGAAGAGCCGGTCGTCAGACAGTATGATCCCAGCGCCAGCCCCATCATGTCCGCCGTGATTTCCGGCGACAGGCCGGCCAGGGAGATAACCGAACTCACCAAGAACGTCATCAAAAGACGGCTCGGAATAATGGATGGTGTGGGCAGTGTGCGCCTGATCGGCGGTGAAGAACGCGAAATCCTCATAGCCGTCGACCCCGAGAAGATGGAGTCCTACAATGTCAGTATCGATGAGGTGAGGGGCTCCATTTTGGCGGCGAACCTCGAAATCCCCGGCGGCCGGGTCGATGAATCATCGCGCGAGTATCTCGTCCGCACTATGGGCCGGCTTACCGAGGTCTCCCAGTTTGACGATATCGTCATCAAGAATAACAAGGGTGTCCCGGTATACTTGAAAGATATCGCCCGCGTCCGGGATACGGTGGAAGAAAAGCGCTCTTATTCCAGTTACAACGGGCAGCCGTCGGTCTCGATCAGCGTCATCAAGCAGTCGGGAACCAACACGGTCGATGTCGCCCTGCGGGTGCGCGAGGCCCTGGCCCGGCTTCAGGGCGAGATGCCCCCCGATATCGGCATCACCATCGTCGACGATAATGCCGTCTACATCGAAGATTCCGTCCACGAGATAATCTTCAACATCCAGTTCGGAACGGCACTGGCGGTACTCGTGATCTTCCTCTTCCTGCTGAGCGTTCGGCCGACCATCATCACCGGGTTGTCTATCCCTATCTCTATCATTGCGACCTTTACCGCCATGAAGATGCTGGGTTACACCATGAACATGATGACCCTGATGGGGCTGTCTCTGGCGGTGGGTATCCTGATCGATGATGCCATCGTGGTAATCGAGAATATCTTCAGACACAAGGCCCAGGGCCGCTCGGCGATGGAGGCTGCCTTCTCGGGAACCAAGGAGATCGGCCTGGCGGTCATGGCCACAACTTTCGCAATTGTGGCCGTGTTCATCCCGATCGCCTTTATGGAAGGTATTGTCGGTCGCTTCTTTACCCAGTTCGGCATTACCGTCGCGGTGGCCGTGACGATTTCGCTTTTTGTCGCTTTCACACTGACACCAATGTTGTCCTCCAGGATGCTTGAAACGACAGAGCCGATGTCGGCAAGAAAAGGACTGCTCGGCGGGATCGCCCGTGCTGCCAATGTGGCCTGGCGGCCGGTGCTGAGGGTGATTTCATACTGGAACATCGCGTTTGAGGCTCTCAAACCCCGTTACGAAAGACTGCTGGGGCGCTCTCTGCGCTGGCGCTGGCTGGTGGTGCTGATCGCATTCCTGTCCTTTGCCGGGGCGTTTGGCCTGGTGTGGATGGGTTTAATCGGGATGGAGTTCTTTCCGCAGACCGACCGCAACCAGTTGGCCGTGAGTATCGAGACACCTCCCGGATCCATTTTGAAGAAGACTGTCGACCGCTTCAACGAGGTCGAAGCAATCGTCCGCCAGTTCGGTGAAGTAACGGACATATATGCTACGATCGGCGCCGGCGACGACCCCGTTACAACCGGTCGTGTGCTGGTGAAATTGACCGACAAAGAGGAACGGGAGCTGACCGTATGGCGGATTATGGATTCGGTGCGAACTCTGGTGGCGGGTGTGCCCGGCATCAACGCCGCGGTCGGGAGCGGTGAAGGTGGACCTGGGGGAACCGACAAGTCGGTGACCATCTCGATTAGAGGTCCCGAGATGGACGAATTGACCCGCCTGACGCATCAGGTGCAGCAGATCTTCTACGAGGCACCGGGCACCGCCGACATCGGCAACACTCTCGAAGAAGGCAAGCCGGAAATACAGATCGAGGTCGATCGGAAACTGGCAAATGATCTCGGGCTTAACCTGTACGAAATTCCGGCGACCATTCGGACACTCGTCGAAGGCGAGGTCGTCACGCACTTCAAGGAAGGCGATGAAGAATACGACGTTCGCATTCGCCTGGACGAGCGCTTCCGGGCCTCGGCCGATGATGTCGGCAGAATAATGATAAAGAGCGGCAAGGATGTGATGGGCAAGGAGGTCTTTCTGGTGCCGCTGAGCCGTGTCGCCAAGATCGAAAAGAAATCCTCGATCGGCCAGTACAACCGCAAGGACCGGCTGCGCGAGGTGGCCGTCGACGCCAACGTTGTTTCCGGCGCCTTCAGCGGCACGGTCTCCCGCTACATACTGACCAGGGTGAACGAGTCCATTGCTGTCCCGCCGGGTTATTTTATCGGCGAATCCGGCGAGGCCGAAATTATGGGTGAGGCTTTCCGGAATATTTTCAGAGCCCTGGTGCTCGCTGTGATATTCATCTATCTCTTGCTGGCGTCACTTTACGAGTCGTTTTCCGACCCCTTTTCGATTATGTTGTCGCTGCCCCTTTCCCTGATAGGGGCCATTATCGGTTTGATCGGCTCATCTTTCTCCATAATGTCCCTCATAGGTATTGTTCTCCTGATGGGTCTGGTTACAAAAAACGCTATCCTGTTGATTGATTTTGTGAAACAACGCCGGGAGCAGGGCGTTTCAAGGTATGATGCCATTTTGCAGGCCGGCCCGATAAGACTCCGGCCGATTCTGATGACTACCTTCGCCATGGTCTTCGGGATGCTGCCCCTGGCCCTGGGAATCGGCCCGGGCGCGGAGCTGAGGGCTCCCATGGCAAGGGCCGCTATCGGAGGTATCATATCGTCGACCTTGTTGACGCTGGTGGTAGTACCGGTCGTGTACACGCTGATCGACGATTTCGTGGGTCTCTTTCGCAAGAAGGAGAAGCGGCTAACAGCGGTAGCTGAAGGGGAATCCGTACTTGACCAGTAACCTGATAGCCCCGGCCAAATCCCTGGGCTATACCAACATTTTCCTGGACTTTCTGGCCGATAAGGACACGGCCCGGCATTTTTATCTGTCGAGTGATATCGCGCAGGTCGCCTCCCGGTTGGAC
>CBFCYQ010000190.1:0-5983 GCA_965602205.1 uncultured bacterium
CACGCCGACGAGGTTGGCGTTGGCGGTGACGAAGACTCGTCTTATATCCTTGAAAATCATCATGGCCGCCACCTCGACGATTCTGGTTTCAGGGGTGGTGACTTCGAAATCATCACGATAAAGCTGGGCGACTTTTATTTTATCTTCCTGTTTGAGCAGTTCCTCGAACGGCTCGACATCGAGGGAATAGTTCAGATTCGAGATGAGGGCTCTGTAATCGGGCAGGGCGGCCTTGATAAGGTCGCGGTCGTTAATGACGCCGAGCAGTTTGTTGGCGGTGTCGACGACGGCCAGGGCGGACAGGCGATGTCGGAACATTTTGTTGGCTACCTCCTTGAGGGTGTCGTCGGGCGTGACGGTGGCGACGTCGTGGCGCATGACGTCCTTGACCATCAACTCTTTGTCGACGGTGACATTGGCGTCGGATATGAGCTTGATAAGATCACTCTTGTTGCTCACGGCGAGAATTCTGTCCAGGGCGCCTTCCAAGCGGCCGAAGGCGGCCAGGCCGGAGAGGGTCTGGAGATAGAGCTTGGCTATGGTCGAGGGGGTCAACAGCAGGCAGATCACATGAAGCGGAACGCCGTCGGAGGTTTTGTCCTCGAGTCCGTGCCGGGAGACGCCGATGAGGATGTACATTTCGCTGACGGCATCGGTGCGAGCGTGGGGGAAGGCGAAACCGTGACCGTAGGAAGTATCTTCGACTTCCTCGCGCTCCGTGATGCTGGACAGAACGGTGTCATAGTCGACCGGGATTTCCTCCTGGCGGAGCATTTCCAGCAGTTCCCGGACGGCCTGCTCCTTGTTTTTGGCCTTCAGGTCAATGTTAATGCGGCGGTCCATCAAGAGATTAGCGAGTTTCATTTATGACCTCTTTGCTTGGGCTGAGAGCGCGTTGTGCTTTGCGTTTTACCAAATCAGGCGAGGCCACCCCGCCTGACACGAGAAACTGGATACCTTCTTCAATGGTCATTTCCAAAGGGATCGCCTCCTCGGGCGGCACCAGGATGACCATGCCGGACACCGGGGTAGGCGTCGAGGGGACGAAGACAACGAGGTGTTCCTGCTGCTCGCCGCCGACCTGGAGCTTGATACGGTTGGAGACAAAAGAAAGAGCGTAGACCCCTTTGCGCGGGTACTCGACCAGAGCCACCTCCTTGAAAGATGATGTCGTCGGGCCGGTAACGGCCGTCAGGAGTTGTTTGGCGGCGGAGTAGATGGGCCTGATTATCGGCAGGCGGACCAAGATGCGGTCACCGATTTTGTACAGTTTGGCGCCGATGATGTTGCGGGTGAGGACACCAGCCAGGATGATGAGCAGGACGGTCGTAAAAAGGCCCAGACCCGGGACGTAATAACCGAAAAGGCGGTGCAACACCGGCTGAAGAATGCCGTCGATGGCTTCAAAAAGGAACCTCAGTACGATGTAAGTCAGGATGACGGGAACGACGACGAGGACACCGGATATGAAGTATTTTTTGACGAGAGCGACGACGCTACTACCTGCTGACATCATACTTCCCCATAAAGGCTGTATCCGACCTGATTATAGTCGCAAGGTCGGGGTATGTCAATTGTTTTCGAACGGTCAATGGGGGATAAAGCCAAAGGAGAGAGATATATAGGAGGCCAGTTTCAGGATCGGTTCCGGGTAGATGCCGAACAGAAGCACACCCGCCAGGCCCACGACGACAACGGTGTAGGAGGGGACGGTGAATTTTATTTTGTAGGGAGAGGCGTCGGGGTAGAAGTACATGGCCTTGATGACATTGGCATAGTAGTACAGCGAAAACACGGCCGTGAGCAGGCCGACCCCGACCAGCCAGTACATCCAATTGTAAGCAACGCCTCTGCCGGCCATATCGATGGCGGCGGCAAAGACGTAGTACTTGGCCATAAACCCGGCCAGGGGCGGGATACCGGCCAGAGAGAGCAGAAAGACGGTCAGGGATACCGACAGCATGGGGGCGGTTTTGGACAGGCCGTTGTAGCTTTTGATCTGGCAGGAACCGGTCTGGTCTTCGAAAAGCGCGACCACACCGAAAGCGCCCATGTTAGCGAACATATAGGCAAAGATGTAAAAGCCCACGGCGGCCAGGCCGTACTCGTTCATAGCGACCATACCGATCATGATGTACCCGGCCTGGGCGATGGTGGAGTAGGCCAGCATGCGTTTGATGTTAGTCTGCCGGATGGCCACGGTGTTGCCAAGGATCATGGCGAGAACGGCCAGCAGGGCCACCAGTTGGCCCCAGTCATTGGGTACCATTTCCGGGCCGTAGAAGGCGAACAGCCCCAGGATAAAAATCTTGATGAAGGCGATAAGGCCGGCGGCCTTGGAGCCGACCGACAAAAAGGCCGCGATTGGTGTGGGCGCCCCCTCGTAAACATCGGGTACCCACTGGTGGAACGGCGGCAAAGCCAGCTTGAAGCCGATCCCGGCCACGATCAGGACAATGGCCAGTATGAGGATGACTCCGATTTCATGAAAGGTGAGGTGAGTCAGGGCCAGGTTGATTTTCATCTGGGTCAGGTCGGTGGTTCCGGCCAGCCCGTAAAGGAAAGAGAAGCCGTACAGAAGCAGGGCCGATGAAAAGGCTCCGATGACGAAGTATTTTATACCGGCCTCGACGGACGTCTTATCATCTTTGAAAAAGGCGGCGAGGACAAACAGGGGGATCGTCGTCAGTTCCAGGCCGATATAGAGGGAGAGCATTTCGTTTGAGGAAGCCAGGAACATCATCCCCACCGTAGACAGGAGCATCAGGCCGAAGAACTCGCCGCGATGGTTGGTTATTTTATCGCGTATGATGCCAAAGGAACTGCCGGCAGCCATGAAAGCGGCGCCGAGAAAGATGATTTTGAAAAAGAGCGATGACCAGTCATTAAAGAACATGGTGCCGAAGCCGGAGCCGAAATACCCGGTGCCGGAGCCTTCATCGCCGAGCAGGACCGTCAGGGCCATGATGATGCCGGTTATCAGCACACCGAGCATGGCCAGGTAGCCGAGGGTGGCGCTGTTGCGGCGTCCGGTCGAGAGGTCAAAGGCAATGACGAAGGCCGCCCAGAGGAAGAGGAAGATCTCGGGCAGCATTCTGATAAAGCTGACTTCGGGCAGTTGGAAATCCATTATCTTACCTGGCCATCAGAGTTATCAGGTTTTCGATAGTGGCGGACATCATGTCGGCCAGAGGCTTGGGATAGACGCCGACCGCGAGCGTCAAAACGGCCAGAGGCGCGACGGCGATGATCTCCCGCAGGTTGATGTCCGTCAGACCACCCCAGCGAGCCAGGTCGAACTCGCCGAGGAAGACATTCTGTACCATCCGCAGCATGTAGGTAGCGCCCAGCACGACACCGATCACGGAGATACCGACGAGGTACTTGTTCACGGCGCTGAAGGCGCCAATAAAGATCATAAATTCGGAGACGAAACCGGACAGCAGGGGCAATCCCAGGGCGGCCATGGAGAAGAAGACCATAATGCTGGTGTAGACGGGAATCTTGACGCCCAGGCCGCCGAAGGCCGCAATCTCGCGGGTGTGGGCGCGATCATAGATGACGCCCACGAGAAGGAACAAGGCGCCGGTAATCAGGCCGTGCGAAATCATCTGGAACATGCAGCCGGTGATGGCCGTCACCGAAGAAAAAGCGGCCAGGGCCAGCATGCAGTAGCCCATGTGGGACACCGACGAATAGGCCACCAGCTTCTTGAGGTCTTTCTGGGCCATCGATACCAGGGCGCCGTAGATAATCCCGATCACACCCAGCACGGCGATCCAGAAGGAAAGGCTGCGGAGCGCTTCGGGGAACATCGGCCAGCTAACGCGCAGCATGGCATAAGTGCCCATCTTCAGAAGAACGCCGGCCAGGATGACCGACACCGCCGTGGGCGCCTCGACGTGAGCGTCGGGCAACCAGGTATGGAACGGCCAGACGGGGACCTTGATGGCGAAAGCGATGAAAAAGAATATAAAACAGACCATCTGAAGAGTGTGCGACATGGTCGGGCCGTGGTCGAGCAGGGTCAGCATGTTCAGGGAGTGAGGCTCGGAGGTGAAATACATTATAAGTATCGCCACCAGCATGAAGATGGAGCCGAACAGGGTGTAGAGGAAGAACTTGATGGCTGCGTATTCCTTGCGCGGGCCGCCCCAGACGCCGATGAGGAAGTACATCGGCACCAGCATGATTTCCCAGAAAACGTAGAACAGGAAGAAATCGAGGGCGACAAAGACACCCATCATGCCGGCCTCCAGAAGCAGGAAGAAGGCGAAATACTCCTTGATGCGGTTTTCGATTCCGAAGGAGGCGAGAAGCGAGACGGTCGAAAGCAGGCCGGTCAGAAACACCATCGGCACCGAAATACCGTCAACACCCATGTAATACTGGATACTAAGCGAGGGTATCCAGTCGTAGGGGCCGACAACATAGGCCATCAGGGCAGTCCCGGAATGGTTGAAGAAATAATCCCAGACCATCCAGATCGAGGCGATCAGAGGCGGAAAACTGAAAGCAGTTGCCGTCCACCGGATCGTCCACTTCGCTTCTTTCGGAAGGCACATCACGATGAGCATTCCGGCGAGCGGAATGAGGACCAGAGACGTTAGCAGCATCTTATAATCTATCCTCCAAAATCAAAACTAATCTTCCTGCGTACTTTTGGGTTCAGCCCGATAGCGCAGCATGGACAGGATTTTGACGATGATGACGATCAGGGTGACAAACAGGATGAACACCAGAAACCAGCGTTCGAGACCCATATCGACGTAGTCGAACTTGGCGAAGCAGAAGAGAACGACCAGCGCCAGGATGAACATGGCGTAGAACTGGACCGAGCCGGTCTGGATGAACCTGAGGGTGTTACCGACCTGGCGCACGAGCCAGCCGGAGCCGTTGACGGCGCCGTCGACAATCCAGGTATCGAACCATTCCTTGATATCCGACCACATGATGGTGGCCCAGGCGGTACCGTTGACAGCGCCATCGACGACGCGGTTGTCAAAGGACCACAAGAAGCGTGCGAAGGCGAGGGTGGGCCGGATCAGGATGATGTGGTACAACTCGTCAAAATACCATTTGTTATATAAAAAGGTGTACAGCGGTTTGAACCGCTGACCCATTTTTATCGGAGAGATGGAGCCCTTGAAATACATCAGGTAGGCCAGGGCAATGCCGGAGATGGCCACCACCGCGGACAGCGGCATCAGCCACGACCAGTGGGGATGATAAACATCGCCGTGAAAGACAAACTCGGAGAACCAGGGGGCGATCTGCGGTATGCCGACCCACCCGGCGCCGGCGGCCAACACGGCCAGGAACGCCAGCGGATAAGCCATAGTCTTGGGCGATTCATGGGCGTGGTCGTAGCGGTGCTGGTCGCGGGGCGGCGCAAAGAATGTCAAAAAGCAGAGCCGCCACATATAGAAAGCCGTCATGAAGGCAATGAGCAGGGTGACAATCAGGAAAACGGGATGGTGCAGGGTGGTCGCGACTATTTCGTCTTTGGACCAGAAACCGGCCAGGGGAGGGATACCGGCGATGGATAACGAGGCGATGCAAAAGGCCGGGGCGGTGATTTTCATCTTTTTCCACAAGCCGCCCATTTCCTGGATATCGTTGGTGTGCACGGCATGGATCACCGAACCGGCGGCCAAAAACAGCAAGCCTTTGAAGAAAGCGTGCGTCATGAGATGGAAAGTGCCGGCATAGTAGCCCGGCGAGTGGTGGCCGAGGGCCGAGTCATAGCCATACAGGCCGAGGGCCATGATCATATAACCCAACTGGCTGACGGTGGAGTAGGCCAGGATGCGTTTGATATCGTTCTGGACGAGGGCGATGGAGGCGGCGATAAACGATGTCACGAGGCCGATAACAGCCACGACCATCGCGGCGTCGGCCGAGGCCACGAACACGCTCATGGAACGAGCCACCAGGTAGACCCCGGCGGCCACCATGGTGGCGGCGTGGATGAGGGCCGAAA
>CBFCYQ010000191.1:0-5934 GCA_965602205.1 uncultured bacterium
AGCACGATGTGACTGTGCCATAATCTTCTCGATAATGTTGTCATCGTCGGGTAGAAGCTCGGCTTTGACAAGACGCGGAATCAGCACGCGCCAGTTTTCATCGATCCGGAAAACCTGTTTAAAAAGAGGCAACGACCGTTCGGTCTCCCCCGCCGTCACGAGGGTCACGGCGTGCCAGAAGATTATTTCGGGGTTGCCGGGGGCAAGACGGGCGGCCGTTGCATATTCGGCGGCGGCCTGGTCGAGGTTGCCCTCGGTGATAAGCTCATCGCCCCGGTCCATGTGGCCGTAGGCTCGAGAAATGTTCAGAAGACGCCACAGTTCTTCCAGGGGTTGAGGGGAGTCATCGACGGAGATGTCGACCAGGCGGTCGCGCCAGCTCTGCCCCGTCGGCTCGCCGGTCACGACAACCATGGCGGCCGATTGCATACCGCGAATATCGCCCCCTTCCCGCTGGGCGGCCTCGAGGGCAGCCATCATTTTTTCGGCCAGGTCGCCTTCGGTTTTTTCGAAGGCCTCAGCCATGGCGCCGGGCACGGTCGGGTTGAGCATGAGGTTGGCCTGAACGGAGTAGTTTTTGCCGATGTGATGCCCGGCCTCGGCAATACAGTTTGCACCGGTGTGGGTGGCAATGCCTCCCGCGCGGTCAAGCATCGCCACCTGGCGCACCTCTTTTTGGGGATCACTGGCCAGCAGACCATCGAGGGCCTGCCGGGCGGTTTTGCCCTTTTTCATCATCTCGATGCCGAGGGCACCGTAGGCGAAATCGACGAACGATTGCGTCGCGACGGCCCCTACCCCGGCCTCGAGCCAGATGACATCGGCCACCTTGAACCAGTGCGACTGCACGGCCCCACCGAATTGGCCGGTGGCGGAATCCCAGGCGATGATCGAGTAGGTATTGACCGGATGGAGCGGCTGGAATTCCTTTTTCGTCTGGCCCGCACCCGCCGGGGCAGGCAGCGCGAGCAACATCACCAACAGGATCAGTCTTCGCATATCAGCCTCCATGCTTGAAAGTTTGTCGAAGAGGCATCCGCGCCCGTCGGGCTAAAACAGATATGTGAGAAGAACGCAGAGCCAGACGACAGCGGCGGCAATATATCCCGGCGCGCGGCCATTGCCTACGACCAGCGCCAGGGCGGAATACACCAGGGCGATGCCGAGCCGGGCGGTCCATTTCTGAAGAGTCGAAAACTCGAAGGCATGGGCCAACAGCAACATCCCGCCCAGGAGCAGAGCCACGTAAATCAGCCAGTAAGGCTGTTTCTTGACAGTTTTCCTTGGCGTCTCTTTGTCATTCTCCACGATTGTACCCTTTGAGGAATTTCTCAATGCCCCCTACAATTGCTCGGGCCACGCGCCTGCGAAAATCATCGGTTTTGAGCATGGCCTCGTGTTCGGGTATTATCTGAAAGGCGCACTCGACCAGCACGGCCGGATACTGGGTGGGGCGGTTGACGGCGAGGTTGCCGTGGAACAGCCCGAAATCCGGCAGGCGCGTAGCCTCGATCATTTCAGCGTGAATCGCCCGGGCAAGGTCGATAGAGTGCGGGTGGTAGTAATAAGACGAGGTGCCGTGGTTGGTGAACGGGTTGACGCCGTCCGGCACGGCGTTGTTATGAATCGAGATAAAGAGGTCGGCGTCATTTATCTTCGCAATAGCCGGGCGGTCATATAAGGGCACGTGGCTGCTGTCGTCGCGGGTCATAATCACCCGGACGTTTTTTGACTGAAGTTTGTCCCTGACGGCCAGGGCAATGCCCAGGTTGGCTTCAGCCTCCGTATATCCGGTGGGGCCGACAGCTCCCGGATCACTGGAATGTCCCGGGTCGATGACGACCGTCTTACCCTTGAGAGTGTGAACGTTGGGCGGCGGCTTATGCAGCCGGAAGTGAAGGGTGTTGCCGGTGTAGCGCGTATCATAGCCCCATATGTCCTGAGTCAACCGCAGGCGGAACTCATAGAGGTTTTCCTCCGGTTGCGACCAGGAGGCAACGTCTACTAACTTGTCGGCGAAATCGTACCGAATCCAGTCGGTGTTGGAGGTCACGCCATACAGTTGTATGCGGAGGGTCCGTTTGTCGTCCTCGATAACTCGGAAAGGGTGCTTACCGGCCAGGGGAAATTCTATCGTCACATGATACGGGTCGTTATAAGTCCTCACCGAGTTGAGGTAGGAGTGCGCCGGGAGTATGCCTTTGGGGAGAGGCTCGACAGAATTAATATTGGCCCAGGCGTATTGAGTGTGCGAGAGTTTCAGTCGATACCAGTCGCCTTCGGCACCCACCGTCTGGGCTTCGACCCCCTGGGGCTGGAAAATAGCAAAGTAGCCTTTGGCGGGCTCATGGCGAATAACCTGCACCGAGTCCGTGAAGCGTACAGTCAGCGGAAAGGCGGGATCATTAAGCGCTAATGTATAGCCGCTTACCGCAGTTACCTGAAGTGTATCTTCAGCCACAAGATATCTGATAAGCCAGGCGCGGGGAGTCGCGTTCGGCGATGTCCAGAGGCGGCGAAAGATATCGCCCGGAGGCGGGGGGGCCAGATGGTACGTAATCCTGGCGGTGTCGACGCTGGCCGCGGTGGGAATCTCCCAGAATCCGGAATAAATGCCGGCCAACTTCAGCGAATCCGGTACGGCGCCGGCCCCGAAGACGGACTCACCCCAGTAGGACTGCATCCGGGGCGGGGTCTGGCTCATGGGGACGGAGTCTACAACGCCCGGAATGGAGAACCAGGCTCGGCAGTCGGCCGTCCCGCGAAAGGCAACTTCCAGCCGGTCCCCGGCTGCGAGTGTCAGAGCTCCTGACGGCGGGTGGTAATCGCCCGCTATCATGAGAGTATCCAGTGTGATGGTCGTCTGAGGCTCGGGAATCCAGACATTAACAGCAGTTGAGAGTATCGCCGCCAGGGTAGTATCGATGCGATCTTTCTTTAGAAATCGAAGTGAATCGGGATGAAAGACCCTATAGTAATAGTCTTGTCGGTATGCGACCAGGCCAAACGTAAAATCGCCGGGGGAAATCGGGACCCAGGCGAGAAAGCCCCCGTCCGGGTGCACCGACACCTGGCGGCCCTCGATAAACAACCTGTACATATCGGCCGGTTTCGTTCGGGGAAGACTGCCAAGGATAAATGTTGAGTCGTGGGCGGTGACGGTCTGCCCTTCCCGGGGATAGACAACGGTTATCCGGTTTTTGACAGCCGGAGTCTCGGCGCCACCGGGTGGCGGCGCGGCGCAGGCCGCACAGAGCAGGACCAGGGTAACGAGTGAGAGAAGGCCGGTCGGCCGCCTGTCAGGTGATATACTTTTCAATAACACCCCGTTTGAGCTTGGGGCCGCCGATAATCTCGCGGTCCACCTTTATCGACTCCCTGTCGTAACGGATACCGTCCGCGATGTCGTTTTCCAGCAGCAGCGGGCCATCGAGATCGAAATAGTCGGCCTGCGAGGACATGTAGACCGACTGGGCGATGCCCACTGACGATTCCACCATACAGCCGAGCATGACCTTTTTCTTGTCGCTCTGCGCCTTCTCGGCGAGCCTGATGCCTTCCAGGATGCCGCCGCATTTCTCCATCTTTATGTTGATGCCGTCGACGCGGCCGGCAAAGCGGTCATAATCGCTACTGTCGTTGAGGCCCTCGTCGATAATCAACTCGACGTCTTTACTTTTACTCTTCAGGTGGGGCCATTCGTCAACGAAGTCGGGCGCGGTGGGTTGCTCGATTATTTTCACACCTCTTTTGGCGAGGTGGAAGATCATTTCCTCGGCTTTGGCGCAGGACCAGCCGCCGTTGGCATCGACGCGAATTTCCTTACCCGGCACCTGCTCGAGGACATCGAGGATCATGATATCCTGTTCGTGGCCCATCTTTATCTTTATGATCGGGTAGTCGCAGGTTTTGATAGCTTTAATCATTTCACGCGGATGCCCGACGCTGACGGTGAAGGAGCTTTTGACACCGACCGGGGTACCCAGTGAGAGCACCTCCCAGGGGTAACGTTTCGATTCACCCGAGACATAATTGAGAATCATGGCGGTCAGGGCGGCGCGGGCGGCCGGGTTGATATCGAATTGCGAAACTTCCTGGAGGGTATCGACGCCGATCTCTTTGAATCCGGCGAGGAGTTCCAGACCTTTATTGATCTCGCGTTCGATTTCATCATCGGAGGGGCCCATGTAAACGGAACCGGAAGCCTCGCCGTTGTAACGGTTGTTGAGGATGGTCAGAAAGACGGTTTTTATATCGGCCGCTCCCTGGGAGATGGCGAAGGTCTTTTTCAGGGGAAGCGTGATTTTGACGGACTCAAGATGTATCATAGCAGCCTCCTTGCCGTGTTGAAGTCGCGGTCGAGGTCTTCGCGGTAGTTGGGGCCTTCCCGGACCAGCGAGTTGATGCGTACACCACCGCCGCCGAGCGAGGCGTGTATCAACGAGGCTTTGCCGATGGCGATGCCCACGTGCCGCTTGAAGAACACCAGGTCTCCAGTTCTTATACTTTGACGTTCCACTTTTTGGCCGACGGTAATCTGGTCTTTGGTGTCTCGCGGCAGGCAGATGCCGAAACGGGAGTACACCGCGCGGACCAAACCGGAGCAGTCGAACCCACAAGCGGTAATCCCCCCCCACAGGTAAGGCACTCCGAGAAACCGCCGGGCTTCGGCGACAATCATCGGGCCGGTGGGTTTTTCCGCTTTTGGCCCAATTATCGGCCGGATACCGCTCTTCTTGATATATAGCTGCATACCGTGCGGCAGGATGACCCGAGCAAGGTCTTCCCGATCTTGCCTGACAGCCAGGCGAGTGCCGTAGTACAGAGTAAACGGCGGCGTCAGGCGGCGGGTTTTCGAGTAGACCCTGGCACTGGCTGAAGATATGATAAAGCTGAGAGCGTTCTTGTGGGCTTCGGCGTCACTCTTTGTCAGGAAACCCAGGAAGCGTTTATCGACCCAACCCCGGTAGCCATCGTCCTGGATGACATGACAATAGCCATCTTTCTCGCTCTCGACGCGGACGACCTCGCCGAAAAGAAGCTGGCTGAGGCGTTCGCAGTTGAAGCGAGGTTCGGCCCACAAATCGAGCAGGTTGGTTGTCACAAAGGCATATTTCACATTGGCATAGTACGGATGCCCGAGCGGACAATCAATTAAAAATGAGGGGAATCGGCCGCGGCGCTTGTGAATAGCTCCACAAAAAGGGGTTTGACAGGGCGGGGGGAATTTGTTAATTTCTTCACAAGCTATACTGGATATCAAACCCGTTGAAGGAGGAGTTTGAGGTGGATACACATCTAATAAAAAGATCCGACGTTGAAAGAGTCCTGACGATGGAAGACTGCGTCAAATCGACCGAGGACGCATTCCGGCTGTACGGCGAAGGCAAGACGCAGATGCCGCCCAAGTCCTATCTGTACTTCACTGATTATTTCGGCGATTTGCGCTGTATGCCGGCCTATATACCGGATATCGGCGCGGCGGGCATCAAGGCTGTAAACGTCCACCCCGATAACCGCAACGCCCACCTGCCGACGGTCATGGCCACAATTCTGCTGACCGACCCCAAGACCGGCTTTCCCCTGGCCATTATGGACGGTACCCATATCACCAACATGCGGACCGGCGCGGCCGGCGGTGTTGCCGCCAAATACCTGGCCAAAGACAACTGCACCAAGGCCGCCTTTATCGGCGCGGGCATGCAGGCCGAAACCCAGGTGATGGCCATGATGGTGACCAAACCGTCCGTTAAGGACATCTCGATTTTCGACATCAACAAAGAGACGGCGGACAAATTCGCCAAGTTCTGCAAGGACAATTACGGTATCGAGGCGAAGGTGGCGGGTTCCATCCACGACGCCTGCGCCGGCGCGGATATCATAAACTGCACGACTTCATCCCGCAAGCCGATCGTCATGAAAGCCGACGTTCCG
>CBFCYQ010000192.1:0-5919 GCA_965602205.1 uncultured bacterium
CAGGCGGCCCTCAAGGACAAGGACAAGAAGGGCAACTGATTGAGGGGCGTCCTGGCTGTTTGACGCCCAAAACACACTTTTGCAGGAGCCGTTCGCTTTCTTAGCGGGCGGCTTTCTTCTTTTCGCTGCGGTGGAATCGCAGCTTGCGGTCACCCAGGCTTTCCGGCGGAAGTTTCGCTTGACATTTGGTACCGGGAAGACATTGATTCCCTCTGGCTCTGCAGTAAGATTGGATGGTGTCGCCGAGTCCGTGGAGAGTATACGACGCATTCAACCCGGGCCGGGAAGTGACCCTTAAGATCCTTGATTATATTGACTTATGAAACATGAACTGGATGCGATTTTCAAGCCCAAGTCCGTCGCGGTGATCGGGGCTTCCTCGAATAAGGGGAAAATCGGCCGCGAGACGCTCCACAATATTCTGCTGGCGGAGTTTAACGGGAAGGTCTTCCCGGTCAACCCCAAAAAGCAGGTGATACATTCCATCAAGGCTTATTCCACCATTCTGGATGTGCCCGACGCTGTCGATCTGGCCATTGTCATCGTTCCCAGGGAGCAGGTGCGTGATGTCGCCCGGCAGTGCGGCGAAAAAGGTGTCAAGGGCCTGGTGGTTATCTCGGCCGGCTTCAGCGAGGTCGGCGCTGCCGGCAAAAAGCGCGAGCGCGAACTCGTCGAGGTGGTACAGGAATACGGTATGCGCATGATCGGGCCGAATTGCTTCGGCGTGGTCAACACCAACCCCGAGATCCACCTGAACGCCACGTTTGGCAAGACCTACCCCAAGCGCGGGCGGGTGGGTTTTATCACGCAGTCGGGGGCGATGATGGAGGCCATTATGAGCACAGCCAAGGAACTGGGCCTTGGCTTCTCGCTGGTGGCATCCATCGGCAATAAAGCCGATATCTCTTCAAACGACGTTCTGGCGTACCTCAAAGATGACCCGCACACCGACGTCATTCTGATGTACCTGGAGAACTTCGGCAACCCGCGCAATTTCACGACCATCGCCCGGGAGGTGTCCCGTCTTAAACCGATTGTGGCGGTCAAGTCGGGTCGCACCAAGCTCGGAGCCCACAGGACGAGCGCCTCGCGTGCGGCGCGGAGCTGGCCGGTCTCGACGTGGGCGTGGATGCGCTGCTCCAGCAGACCGGAATCATGCGGGTCGACACGGTCGAGGAGCTTTTTGACGTTGCCGCGGCCCTGTCAAATCAGCCGGTCCCCAGGGGGAATCGTGTCTGCGTGGTGACCAACGCCGGCGGGGCGGGGGTTCTGGCCACGGACGCCCTGATCAGCAACGGCATGGAAATGCCGCCGTTGTCGCCCGCGACGGTAAAGAATCTGAAAGGTTCCATGTCCGAGGATGCTTCCTTCTCCAATCCCCTTGATATGGTCGGCGGCGCCGGCAGCCAGGAGTTCCGAGCGGCGCTGGATGCCGTCAAAAACGACCGGCGCTACGACGCCATCATACCTATTTTCGTCCCACCGGTGACGGTCAATCAGCTCGAGGTGGCCCAGAGTATTCACCGATCACTGGCCGATACCCCGAAGACGGTACTGGCCTGTTTTATGGGGGCGGGGGAAAGCACGGTTGGTATTGAATATCTCAAGGAGCACGACATCCCCGTTTATATATTCCCCGAGGCGGTCGCCAGGACGCTCGCCACAATTCACGGCTACGAAGAGTGGCTGAGTCGCCCCACCGGGAAGGTGAGGAAATTCAAGGTCGACCAGGCCCGGGTGCAGGAAATTATTGACCGCAATGTCAGCGAAGATAACGGGGCGATTGTCGGCGAGGATGCTATCGCCATCCTGGAGGCCTACGGGATACCGGCGGCCGGTTACTTCTATGCCCGGAACGTCTCGGAAGCGGTGGCGGCCGCATAGAGCATGGAATACCCGGTGGTTATGAAAATCAACACGCCGCCCATTCTACACAAAACCGAATCCGGGGCGGTCATGGTTGATTTGCGTTCCGACAAGGAGGTCAGGGATGCTTTCCGGAAGCTGCGTTCACGTGTCGGGACCCTCAAGAAGGGTGAACAGTTCTCGGTGGCGATGCAGAAAATGGTCACCGGTGGCATTGAAACGGTCATGGGTATGACGGTCGACCCTTCGTTCGGCCCCCTGATCATGTTCGGTCTGGGCGGCATCTATGTCGAGGTTATGAAAGACGTGGATTTCCGCATCAATCCATTGACTGATGCCGAGGCCAAGCGGATGATCAAATCACTGTGTTCTTATCCCCTTCTAACCGGATTCAGGGGAGCCCCGCCGGTCAACCTGGAAATTGTCGAAGAGACACTGCTAAGGCTGTCGCAGCTTTTGTCCGACTTCGACTGCTTTTCGGAGATCGATATTAACCCGTTCATCGCCTCACCGGAAAAGGACAACTGCAAGGCCGTGGACGCCCGGTTTATAGTCAACCGCGAGGGCGCGGGATAATTCGCTTGAATTTTTATGGGAAGTGCATATCTTCACCGATAACTGAGGTCAGCGACAGACTACCCCCGGTTTTTCTGGATTTCAGCTATGATGCTCAGTGCGCGGTGCCTTTGCAGGAGTCAATGCCGTCCCGGGAACAGCCGGTGGCGCTGGAACGGAGGATAGTCAATGCGTTACGAAGTAAAATCGATAGCTATCTGGCCGCTGATTAAGGTCTCGTTCTTCCTGAGCATGATAGTGGGCTTTCTTTTCGGCCTGCTGTATGCCATCTTCCTGAGCTTCATTATGACGATCGCATCGTCCATTCCCATCCTGGACACCGGCGAGCTGGCTCTCGAGGATTTGTCGGTGGGGATTCTACTAATTGTGATGCCTATTGTCGGCGCGATCGCGGGCGCTGTTTTTCACACGCTGCTGGTTGTGGTGCTGGCCGGCATATACAATCTTATCGCCAGGGTCGTCGGTGGCTATGAAATCAGGCTCGAAAGAGTCGAGGAACCGGTACCGCCACCTCCGGCGCGGCCGGTGACAGCCCATACCACGGCGACGCCTCCACCACCTCCGCCACCCCCGTCCCACAATTCGCCCGCAGCTTCTCCCGGGGTCCCGGAACCGCCGCCGCCCGAGAGGTCGGGGCGATTTGATGATGCCGGAGGGGACGGCTTCGAAAAGGATCGGGAATGAGTCGCGGCGCTATGGGTGGTTCGGAGATACGGGTTCGTCTGGCGCCCTCGCCATCGGGTTACCTCCACGTGGGGACGGCCCGGATGGCGATTGCCAATTATCTTTTTGCCCGGCACCATGGCGGGAAATTCCTGTTGCGCATAGAAGATACTGACGCAGAGAGATCGGACCCGGCCCTGCTGGAGCCGATTCTTTCAGCGCTGAAGTGGGTCGGTACGCCGTGGGATGAGGAAATCGTCCACCAGTCCAAGAGAATCGCCTTGTACAGCGAGTATGCCCGGAAGATTCTCGAAAGCGGTTACGGCTATCGCTGTTTCTGTACTCCCGAGCGACTGCAGGCCGACCGCGAAAAGGCCCGCGCCGAAAAAAAACCATTGCAGTATAACCGCCGTTGTCTGCGCCTCACTCCCGGTGAGATCGAAACCAGGGTGAAAGCCGGGGAGAAGTTTGCCATACGTCTGAAAATTCCCGATGGGCAAACGCGCTTTACAGACATGGTTTCAGGGGAAGTCAGCCGCCAAAACGAGGACCTTGAAGATTTCGTGATTGCGCGTTCCGATGGCACGGCGACCTATAACCTGGCGGTCGTGATTGACGATCACGATATGGGTATTACTCACGTCATCCGGGGCAACGATCACATTACCAACACCTTCAAACAGATTCACCTATACCATGCCCTGGACTTTGCCAATCCCGAGTTTGGGCATTTGCCGATGATCCTGCGGCCGGATAAGAAAAAGGTCTCCAAGCGACTGGGTGACAAAGACGTTGCCCAGTACCGCTACGAGGGGATACTGCCGGAAGCAATGTTCAACTACTTGTGCCTTTTGGGTTGGTCGCCCAAGACCGACCGTGAGATATACACTTCGGCGGAGCTCATCGAGATTTTTGATGCCAACAACTTCAACGCCTCGAACGCTATATTTGATGAAGAGAAACTGGTGGCTTTTAACCGAGAGCATATTGTCATGAAAAGCGACCATGACCTGGCGACATTGGCGGCGCCCCTCCTGGTTGACGCGGGTCTGACGACCAAGTACTGGCTGGAGACACGCTGGGACTACCTGCGGGCTGTCGTCCGTCTGCTCAAGGAGCGTGTCCGGCGCATCTCTGATTTTGTGTCATTGGGCGGCTACTTTTTCTCGTTTGACTATCAGTATGATGCCCAGGCAGCCGCCAAACAGTTTTCCGCCGAGAGCGCCGAGCGGCTGGAGGAGTTGGCCGCGCGGTTTGAGAGTTTGAAAGAGTTTACGCATGACAGTGTGGAAGCGGCGTTGTCGGGGATGGCCGAAGAGAAGGGTCTGAAAAAAGCGCAACTCATTCATCCCACCCGTCTGGCCGTGTCCGGTGGGCCGGTCGGCCCGGGCCTTTATGATATGCTGGTGGTGCTCACGCAACCGGTTGTGGTCGAGAGAATGCGTAAGGCCGCCGAGCATATCAGGAAACAACAATCTGAATAATGTGAGGTTAGGCAGGCGATATGACCAGCGACAAAGAAAGGGTCAGGGAGGTCTTGAAGCGAGCCATTAAGGGCGAAGAAGACGGCTATTATTTCTACAACCTGCTTTCTGAGAAGGCGACCAACACTGACGCCAAGAGGAAACTGCAGAACCTCAGGGACGATGAGCTCGGTCACAAGAAAACTCTCCTTGACATATACGAGAAACATGTTGGGGGTGCTGTAGGCCCGCTTCCAGAGAAGGGGCTGTCGGTTCTGTCTGATATTTTCCGCCAGGGCGAGACCCTTGAGCTGAAATCGGAAATGGAGTTCCTCAATCTGGCTATCGAGGCTGAGCTGGCCGCGACCCGGTACTATCAGCAGGAACGTAACCTGATCGACGATCCCGAATTCCACGCGGTGTTTGACAGCCTCGCCGACGAGGAACACCGCCATTACGAACTGCTCATGGCGGAAAGGGAGGCCTTGAGCGGCAATTATTACTGGTTCGGCTATGGCGATACTTCGCCGATGGAAGATTAAAGAGTAACCGGTTAGTGACCCGGCTCCATAACGGGTCATAAAAAAAGGATACGAGCGTGCATTGGGTGTGTACTATCTGCGGTTACGTCCACGACGAGGAGGATGAAAGGCCGGATATGTGCCCGGTATGCGGTGCGCCGGGCAGCCGATTTCGGGAGACATCCGGAGCCGGTTCGAACCCTGGCTCCGATGAGCTGGAGCAAGTGGAGGGCGGGCTGGACAGCGATTCTGATGATGACGATTAGTAGCAGGAGGAGAGGGTTATCGTTACGGAAAAGACGGAGAACAGGGTCCTCAAGATAGATGACGCCTCGCCGGATTTCACGCTGCCGACCCACAACGAAGGGGAGTTGAATCTGGCCTGGTACCAGGGGAGGAAAAACGTGGTCCTGGCTTTTTATCCGGGCGACTGGACCCCTGTCTGTGCCGTCCAGATACCGGAGTTTCAAAAAGTTATAAACCGGTTAGAAGATTACGATTGTCAGCTACTCTGCATATCGTGCGATTCCATACCCTGTCACATGGCCTGGGCGCGGTCGCTGGGCGGCCTGTCATTCCCGCTTATGTCTGATTTTTACCCTCACGGCGAGGTGGCTCGCAAGTATGGAGTCCTGAATCAAAAACGCGGTTATGCCGAAAGATCGGTATTCGTAATCGACAAAAAAGGGATTATCCGATATATCGAGCAGGTGCCCCCCGCTGAAATCCCGAGCAACGACGTGCTTTTCCGGCACCTGGCCGAACTCAATCGCTAATCACAGTCAGGTGGAAAACTGAAACATATTTGGCCGGGATCGGTTATTGCATAT
>CBFCYQ010000193.1:0-5918 GCA_965602205.1 uncultured bacterium
TATTCCGTGACATTGAAGGCGCCGTTGGGGTCCAGCTCGACGCGCAGCATATCCAAAACGCCCCTCTGGCACACGACCGCGCGGAACAGCTCGGGGTGCTGCGCCATGGTCGCCCCCACCAGAAGGCCACCGTTGCTGCCACCCCTGATGGCCAACAGGGAAGGTTTGGTGTAACCGGTATCAATCAGGTGCTGCGCACAGGCGGCGAAATCGTCAAAGACGTTCTGCTTCTCGGTCAGGTAACCGGCCTTGTGCCATTCCTCGCCGAACTCCCCCCCGCCCCGCAGGTTGGCAATGGCGTACACGCCGCCATTGTCCAGCCACAGGCTGAGGGTGCGGTCGAACCACGGGCTCTGGCTGGACCCGTAACCGCCGTAGCCATAGAGAATCGTCGGGTTGGTGCCGTCGAGCTTCGTGCCCTTGCGGCGGATGACACTCAGGGGCACCCGCGTGCCGTCCTTGGAGATGGCGAACTCGCGCATTACTTCCACATCCGAGTAATCCGCCGGTGACGTGACAAACAGGGCTGTCCGCACAGCTTCCTCCTGGCCCGGCTCGAATGTAAAACTGGCCGAAGGCTCCAGATAGCTGGAATTCGTGTAAATGATCTTGTCCTTGCCCAGCGACGTTATTCCCCATACCGCCGAAACCGGCCTCAGCGGCACCATACCCTGCAGCTTCCCCTTGAGGTCAAAGACCCGGATCTGCGACGGTCCGCCCACCAGGTCGCGCACATAGAGCATGCTCGCGGTGGGCTCGAAACTGCGGATCACGGCCTCGCTTTCGGGGATGATGGTTTTCGCGCCCGACAGTTTTGTTTTGCCGAGCGGCAGGCGCAGGATTTTCCCGCGCGGTGCATCCATCGTCGACAACAGGTAGAGCGCCTTGTCCGGGCCGAACCTGGCGTCGGTAATCAAATCCGAAAACTGCGTGATCTGCGTCCACTTGCCCGACGGGTCCATCAGGTAGTGCCCATACTCACCCCCGTCACCGTTGGCGACAATCGCCAGCACGTACCGGTTATCTTCCGAGGTCTCAAACTCGATCTCCGCTATCGAGGGAAATTCTTCGCCGATCACATAGGTATCATCATCGGTCGGCGTACCCAGCTTGTGGAAATACACCTGCTGGTAAAACCACATCTCATCTTCCGGCCGCTCACCGGGGCGCGGATAATGGGTGTAGTAGAAACCTTTCCCATCGGGTGTCCAGGCCACGTCTCCCCCGGCGGTGAAACCGTTCACCATCGGGACATGATCATCGAGCTTTTTGCCGGTCGCTACCTCGAAGACATGAACATCACCTATCTCGGTGCCCCCCTGCGAGAGCGACACCGCCACCAGTTTGGCGTCGGGCGAGGGAACATAGAAATCGATGGAGGTGGTGCCGGTCGTGTCGAACACAGTAGGGTCAAAGACGACCTTCTCGCCGATCGGATCCATCGGCGATTCCAGCTTCACCAGCATGGGCTGTTCGAGGGGAGGTTGGTCCTTGAGGGCGAAGAGTATGTCATTCTGGTATGTGAAGTAGTAATAGCTGGCTGACGACTGGCCGTACAGCACTCCCAGGCGTTCGGCAATCGCCGCGCGGTCGGCCAGGCCGTCGAGAAACGATCGTGCGTATGCGTTCTGGGCATCGGTCCACTGCCGCACCTCCAGGTCCTCGCCGTTTTCCAGCCACTGGTAATTATCGATAACGTCCACACCATGATAGGTGTTGGTGACGGCCTTGACCGGCGTTTCCGGCAACTGCGGCGTCTTGGCGCAGCCGACTATCAGCCACGATGCTATTACAACGAGCACAGCGAGGCTCATCACTGCAAATACTTGCTTTCTGTCCCTCATGTAGACAACTCCTTCGGTTTCGGCGTATCACCCGGCAGGCGGGGTATTTTGGATAGGTTAAGTAATCAAGATAGCCCCCATGAGACCGCCGAACAAGGACAAAATGGCCGACGGGCCAGGCTGACGGATTTGCAAGGGCCGGAATGAGATAGCCGGCTTGCGGGAATACTGACAGGCGCGAAAGAATACTGTAAATACCATAAAGGTCGCATTTCCTCTTGACAATAAATACCTCTTTTGTCATGTTATCCTCACGCGCTGAGATACAGGACAAAGGGCAGCGCCGGCATGCCATTCCGATTCGACAGTAATCGGAGGCGTCGCATCAAGGGGCCTTTGTCGCGTTCGGCAACGGGCAATCGTCGTTCAGGCTTAGACAACAAACAGCGGTAACCTGACCAAGGTGTATCCGCAGGGGAGACTTTATCTGTTAACCAGCTACAGCACGCAATGCGGGTTTCCTGCCTGCTTCCTGCGTGCAATCATAAACTATAGAATTGAGAAGGCAAGGAGGTGCATTAATGGGGAGTAAGAAGAAATCAATCACCGCCGCAACTGCCCGCTCGAAATGGAAAATGCTTTGCATCGGGGCCGCGCTCATGCTGGCTGTCGCGGTGGCCGGCGGCGGCTATGCCCAGGACATAACCGCCAGCTACCTGCCGACCGGCACCGACTGCGTGACCACGGGCATGGCCCCCTACACTATGATCAACGGTGTCGGTCATGTGGGCCACGGGGCGGGCCTCGCCATCGCGGACATAAACCGTAACGGCGTGCCTGACATGGTCCTGATGGCCTACGACGGACCCGCCCGCGCCAACAACTTCCGCTACAAAATCGGCTGGGACGTCAATTTCAGCACCGGTTACGCTTCGAGCTGGATGTCCAACTATCACCGGGTCAGCGGCGTCGGATGGGAAGGCCAGGGGGCCGGTATCTCGATTGTCGACATCGACGGGAACGGTATCCTGGATATGGTTCTGATGGCCTATGACAATCCCGCCGGTGCGAACAACTTCCGCTACAAAATCGGCTGGAATCTCAACACCTCCGGCGTGGCGGCGAGTTGGAGTAACCATGTTCAGATCGACGGTGTCGGGGATGAAGGCGACGGGGCGGGCATCGCCATCACCGATATCGACGGTAACGGCCAGCTTGACATCCTCCTGGCCGCCTACCACAGGCCTCCGGGCGGCAACAGCTTCCGCTACCGCATCGGCTGGAACATCGGCACCGACGGTAAAACCACCAACTGGACGACCAACTACATCTGGGCGCCGGGCATGGGCAACAACGCTCAGGGCGCCGACGTGGTTATCGCCGATATGGACCTCGACGGCAACCAGGACCTGGTTCTGATGTGCTACGATAACCCCGCCTGGAACAACTTCCGCTACCGCATCGGCTGGAATCTGCAGGCCAACGGGAGGGCTACCGAGTGGAGCCGCTACTTCATGCTCAAGGGCGTGGGCATGGAAGGCGATGGCGCGGGCCTGGCGCATTACTGCTACGAGAGGTACGGCGAGAGCACGCCGCTGTTGATTTTCATGGCCTACGATGACCCGGCCGGTGACAACAATTTCCGCTATTTCAAACTGCCGGTGACCACTTCGGGGGCCTGCTTCGGCGTCGCCGATGATCCCCCGCCGTGGGCCAATAACGTCCTTTCGGTGCCGACCGACTGGAACAATCAGAACGGCACCCGGCTGTTTAACCTGAACATGCAGGAGGTTCAACAGGTCGCCCAGGACGCACTGGCCCTGTTCTGGTTCGGCTGTTTTTTCGCGCAGATTTTCGGGGACCCTCCCCCACTGTGCTGGTTCAACCATCCTGACTCCGATGTCACCTTTGTCGATGTAAGCGCTCACGACTGTTTCTCCTTCAAGAACAGCCCCGATATGATGGTGGCGGCCGTGGCCTCGTATGTCCATGCGAACATGGGCTGGGTCAACGATGCCGCCAACAGTTGGGTCCTCAACTCATTCCACAACCTGAACTATTTTGCCGGCGCCGAAGGAATGCCCGCCTACTACACTATTCACTACACCGATCCGGCACGTTATCCCGATCTGCTGACGCAGCTCCAGGCTCAAGATCCCAACTGGGCTAACGCCTACAACGACGGTAGGATGTACCACGGCGACTGCGAGGACTTCGCCATCCTCCGCCATGCCCTGTTGCGGGCGCTGGGGTTCGACCGCGACTATATCTGGAACGGCCGCGCCCCGGGCCACGAGTTCAACGTCGTCCTCTACAAAGGCGCTTACCGGATTATGGATTACGGCCAGATCTACGGCAATTTCTGCCAGCCCAGCGGTATCGTGGCCGGACTCGACCAAACCTGGAACCAGAGCCACGGCCCCCGTTTCAGCGGCAACTGCAAGCAGTGGTTTCAGGATTACGTGCTCAATCGCGTCTATCCCGACCGCTGTGGCGTCGGCTACGGCTGGAATTTTACGCGCCGCGCCAAACCCGACCTTGATTGGGACAGCAAGTGTCCATAGTGGCACATCTGTGTATAAAGAAAGGAGGTAAGTCATTTTGAATAGAGTCAAAATCGTGACCGTTTCGCTGATATGCCTGTTGCTCCTGGCCGGCGCGGCGACGTTCGCCCAGGATACTATCCGGCGGGATACGCTGCAAAGACACCTCACAGCCGAGGATACCTTGCGGGTGGACAGCCTGCCCCAGGACACCCTCAAGCGCTACCGTCTGGCCGCGCCGCTCGTGACCAAGGACATCATGGCGCGCCGCATTCCGGCGGCGACCGAGATGCCCCGGGTGGCGGTGAGAAACGACCTGTCGGTGCGGGTCAAGGCGACTATCGACCTCAACCGCAAAAAGGCCAAGTCCGATTTCTCCATTCGGAATCTCAAGGGCAAACCGACCATACTCAAACTCACCAGCCCGGGTTTCCTGGCGCGCACCCGCGAGTTGAGCATTGCCGCCAACGACACCCAGAAAACCACCTTCTCCGAAGATATCGCTATCTCGGTCTTGACTGCCCGGACGCGATTCGCCAGTGTCAGTCCTTACCTGCTCCTGCGCGAAGAAGGCAAAACCGACGGCCTGTTGATTGCCGATCACTCGATTGACCTCACGGTCAGACTGCCGCGCAACGCGCGCATTGTCAAATCCAGCGTGCCGCTGGAAGTCCAGCCCGACAATACCGCCCGCCTGCGGATGGACGGTGTCAAGACGGTTCCGCCGCTCTATATCTGGTACACCGATGCCGAGGAAGTATTGACGGTCACCAAGACCATAACCGAGACAGAAAACGAAGCCGGCGAGAACGAAATAAACGTTCGGGTCGACGTCAAGAACGAGGGCCAGCGCGCTGTGAGCGGCATCTATATGACCTCCCAGTTCCCGGCGACATTCTACGCCGCCATGCCGGAGAAATCGGACGGCGAGTTTGTTATCGAACAGGATGTCATGATCCGCTGGAAAGCGACGATCAATACCATCGACGGCAACGCCACGGCCAGTGTCAGTTTTACGATGACCAAGGAACAAAAGGACATTCCGGCCAAGAACCCGGAAGTACTGGTCTACAACAAAAGCGGCGACCTGATCGCCGTCGAGTAGACGTCTGCATTTGGTGTAGCGTCTGCGAATCGACAATCAAAGAGCCGGTGGCGCATACACTCATGCGCTGCCGGCTCTATCGCTTTGCCGGGGACAAACTGCGTTTGCCTTATATCAAATCTTAACTCTGCGTTTGTATCACACGCCATCTCTGCAATCAAACCTGCCGACAGAATAACGTGGATTTAATATTGATTCCGGCGTAGATTTCAGTGTCAGGTAAAACGAATTAACTGTCAAGAAGAGGTGGATATGTACGTCTATCTGGTCCAGCATGCCCTGGCCAAAGAGAAGCACGAAGACCCCAACCGGTCCCTGTCAGACGAAGGCCGGGCCGATATCACAAAGATGGCCGCCTTCGTCGCCGAGCATCTCAAAATAGAGGTCGATACCATCGTCCACAGCGGGAAGACCCGGGCCGAACAGACAGCCGGCGTGCTCGCCGAAAAGCTGAGTCCGGCCGTCGGGGTCAAAGCTGCGGACGGC
>CBFCYQ010000194.1:0-5879 GCA_965602205.1 uncultured bacterium
TGATTATTCTTTTCATGATAATCTTATATTTCCCTTTATTATTGCTGATGTGTTAGTAAAATTTCCTTCTTATCGGTAGCGTGATGGTTGTCTGTTTGGCATCGGAAAGCCGCAGGGTTATCGATCTTTTGAACTCAGTGTATAAGAATTCTTTCTTGACCTTTATATATCCCCAGGAATCCGACTGAGCCTTCAGGGTGTCCGGAAGCACAATCTCGCACTCCTCCACCGGGAGCGAAACCTTGCTCAGGGCCACATCGCCGCTCAGACTATTGTGGAAAACGAAAGCGAGACTGTCGATCGAGCGATCGGCCAGTTTGGGAAGTTCCAACTTGAACGGCCGAACTGATACAGGGTTAGTGATGGTCATGTCGACCGCGGCCGTACCGGTCAGGAACAGCCGGTACGGATCCGGTTTGGCGTTGGTAAAAATATACGGATAGCGGCCAATTTTACCGACCCTTCGTTCTATATCCCAGTAGATGCCAACCTTCATGCTGTCACCCGGGGCGATCCACTCGCGCTCCAGTGGCATAAGGGCACAGACACAGCCGGTTTTTATCTCGGTGATTCTCAGGGTATCCGTGCCCACTGACTTGAACCAGAAATAGTGAGCAACAGTCGAATTCTGAGGAACCAGCCCGAACTCAAACCGATTGCCAGGTATCTCCAGCAACGGTTGGCAAAGACCGCCCGACACCGATATGACCAGAATCAAAGTAGTTAAAAGAATTCGTCTCATTACGATTTTATATCGTCCTCTACGTGTATTGTTCCCATATAATAAGTCAATATATAATCAACCTTTCCGTCGGTCAAGGGGGATATGGACTTAACTTATCGTTCAGTCGCCGGCTGGGAGCCCTGTAACCAGGACAATTATAGCCCGGACGATAAAACTGGTCTGCTCCGAGCCACCAGAAGGGGCGAGCCGGAGGCGGCAGACCATTCGGAATACCGAGCAGGTTGGCGTTCAGATAGCTGATGACGGAGATGTCCGATTTCTTCTCCGGATCGCCGTCGGCGCGGGCTACATATCGAAGATCTTCCCCGGGTTGAGGATATTACGGGGGTCGAACTGTTTTTTTATTTTCCGCATCAAGGCGACCGAAGCGCCATGCTCGAGTTCGAAGAGGTTCTTGTGTCCCAGCCCGATACCGTGCTCGCCGGAGATCGTGCCGTCCAATTCGACGGCCTTCCTGATGATCTGGTCGTTGGCTTCAAGGGCCTGCCGCCATTCATCGGCGTCCTCCCGGTTGGCGAGCATCAAAGCGTGCAGAAGACCCATGCCCACATGACCGAAGACGTGCATCATTATGTGGTGCTGGTCGGCCTGCTCGTTACAGTAAGCGACCATCTCCGGCAGGCGGGAGATGGGGAAGGCGATGTCGTTGCGGACGATTGTATACCCCGGTCGCCGATATTTGATAGCGTCGGTGACGTAATGCCGGATTTCCCAGGGACGGATGCCCTCGGCCAGTTCCAGACGGGAACCGCCGAGTTCTTCGCAGATCGAGGTGGCCATGTCGCCGTTGGATTGCAGGACCGCCTCCGGCCCATGAAACTCTAAAAACAAGGCCGGGGTTTCCTCGAGTCCGTATTCTTTTAGCTGGTTGAGTGCTTCCATGACCTTTCGGCCAAGGAACTCCACCGCCGCCAGGTCGAGACCGCAACGAGCCATCTCAGAGACTGCTTTGGCCGCCGAAACTTCGTCCGGAAAGCGGAAAGCGACTTGACGTCTTCCTTCAGGTAAGCCCGCTAACCTGATAGTGGCAGATGAGATAACGGCCAGCGTTCCCTCCGAACCGGCAACCAGATCAATCAGGTTATAGCCGCTGGAACGTTTGATGGCCCGATTGCCAACTTTGAGTACTTCGCCGGTGCCGGTTACAATCTCAAGTGCCAGGACATACTCCCGCGTACCGCCGTACTTGACCGAATAAATGCCGCTGGCGTTGGTCGAAACCATACCCCCGACAGTCGCCACATCTCCCGAACCCCCCGGTGACGGGGGAAAGAAAAGCCCATCGCGTTTGAGGCGGTCGTTGAGATTGTCGTAGATGATTCCCGGCATCACCTGCACTTGGAGGTCATCAGGCCAGTAGTTCTGGATATCCGTCATCCGGCTGAGATCAAGGACAATGCCCTTGGCCAGGGGGATGGTGGAGCCTTCAAGCGCGCTGCCGGCGCCGCGCGTGGTTACGGGGACTTTGTTCTCGTAGCACAGTCTGACAATCCGGCTGATCTGGTCGGTGTTAACGGCCCAGACAACGGCCCGTGGCCTGACTCCGGGCAGGGTGGACTCGTCCTCGGCCGCCACGACCAGTTGATCACGTTGCGTGGAGAACTGATCGGCAGGAACGAGTGCCTCAAGTTTTTTCAGAAAATTCACTAATCCTTCTTACCACTCCAGTTGGCGGAAAGCCGCCCAGAACGGGTCCCAGGGGGGCAGTGACACCGGCTTTTTCTTGAGCGCTGCCAGGTCAGCATCATCGAGCAACTTCTTGTCGACGACGGCAATGTAGCCGTACTCGTCGAACCAGTTGTCATACATATACCATTTACCGCCATCACCAATCTTGGTCCCCCAGCTATTTTTCAGCAGCCATTTGACCGGTTCCCCGGACAGGGAGGTGTCCACTCCCATGATGACCATGGCATGATTGGGACTGCTATCACCATACAGAATCCTCTGCGCCTTGGTCAACCTGAAATCTATGCCGAACGTGCTATTGTAGTCGTATATACCTTCCTTAAAAATCCCCGAATCCTTGAGGTGCTGCTTGCCGGGGTCCATGGAGAAGTAGACCATCTGGCTGTCAAGCAGTGCTTTCAGGCAGTAGTCCTTGAGTTTTGACATGGGGATGTTCAAAAAGGTGATATCGGGCCGGTCGATCATATTGGCACTCCACTGGTAGCTGTAAAGTGTGCCGTATTCCTTGGTGGGGTCGTCCATCAGGCCGACAAATTCCGGCATGTCTTCAGCGAAAAACTCCCGGTAGAACGAAAGCGGAGTGTAGGTCTTACCTCCGGTCAGGACGGAATCCTTGGTTTCATAGCGGAACTCGAACTCGCGGGGCGGCTGACCGTAATTGAAAACCATCATTTTGTAGACTTCGTACAGCATCTCGTCTTTCCGGGCCCGCAATTCCTGTTCGCTCTTGCCGGATTGGTGCATTTCGCGCAACTCCGCGGTAAACCCGCGCAACATGCGGTTGACCAGCCGGTTTATACTTCCCGTGTTGACCGACTGTTTTGTCTCCGGCATAGCCGAGAGGGGCACCACGCCGTACTTATCGAGGAGGTCGACGACATACTGCCACCAGCCGCCGTCGCCGAATGGCCAGCGCAGGTGGACCTGCATAATGCGGTCATCGAGCGGGAGGTCACGGAGTTCAATCATAGCTTCCAGATGAACATTGGCTTTCTCCATTTTGTCCCAGAAAGTGAGGTAGGGCTGCGACAGTTCGAAATCCGACAGCTTGAGCTTCTTCATCACCTTCGGCGAGAAAACGTTCATCCCGGCAAAAAGCCAGCAACGACCGGAATTCTTCTGGGCCGTGACGCCGGTGGATTTCAGCTTGAGGTTGAACAGCTTGTTGTGATCGATCAGTTTTTTCCGGTCGAGCGAGAGCTGCTTGATGTCGTTGTTGGTGACAGCGTTGATGAGGGCCGTGTGGTCGCCTTCGGCTGCGAATTTCTTCTCATAGGTGCTTATCTGATCGGTGGAAAGACCCCGCTCGGAGGCGGCGGTTGTCAGAACCGACAGAAGCATGACGGTGATTGCACATAGAACTGCGCCTGTAAGCCGCATTTTCATAGAATGATCCTTTCGATGGCGACGCTGAACGTGCCCAGTATTTTCATTAAAGTGTAAAGGTAACCAAAAACAGTTTAGAAAGTAAGTTCAATTTTGCAGATCGGGATTTTTGTGAGTGGTGAAGTGTACTTCTGCTGCGCAAGTCGCTTTCGGGCGCAAAAAAACCGGCAATCGCCGCATTGTCGCGCGATTGCCGGCCTCATTTGTAAGTACGTGTAGCCCCGTCAAGTTATTTCAATAGCACCATCTTCCTGGTGTCGACCGAGTTTCCGGCCCTCAGGCGGTAGTAATAGGCGCCGCTGGAGACGGTATTGCCGGAGTTATTGACACCGTCCCAGCGAATCTGGTGACGGCCGGCGGAGTAGTAGCCACTGCGGCTGAAAACCGTCTTGCCGAGGATATTGAAGATCTCGAATTCCACCTCGGAGGCGCGCGGCAGGTCGAAACCGATTACGGTGGAAGCATTAAACGGGTTGGGGTAGTTCTGGTGGAGGGCGAACCTGGTCGGAAGGGTCGGTGAATCCTCGTCATCACCGCCCATTGTCATGTCAATTCTGCTGGTTACAAAATCGCCCATGTACGTGGTGGTCGCGGCTTCTACCAGCGTACCGCCGCCTGTTAACGTGACCAGCGGGCCGCTTTCCAGAAAACCGCTTTGACCGCACCCGTAAATGAGTATCCGGGTGAACCCGCCGTCAACGTTGTAGGCGAAAACCAGATCCGATTGATAGAGAGGCGTAACATCGACAATTCCCTTGACCACCAGATATACCGCCCCCAGCGTTTCGAGGCTGTTGAATTCGACCGAAATAGTTTTGTGAGTCTGCCGGAAGTAGGCCGTATCCGGACAAATATCGGGCTCGGTCATGGGGTGAAGGTCACCGGCGATAACCCGCGCCATATACACCAGGTCGGCAATCGTCAGCGGAACGCGGTCCATGTTGACGTCAGTGGCGGCAATCTGGCTGGCCGTGTTTATCGTGAATATCTCGCCCGGATGTGGACTCATGAAGTACAGCGAGAAAAGCACGCAGTCGGCGATTTCGAAGGATATACCGTTAAAATTCACATCGCCCCGAGAATCGATAGAATCGGCGCATGCAGTCTCGATGCCGCCGATGTAGAAATCCACCTCTCTCAAAAACAGGCCATAGGCCGCCTCGATGCATTTGGTCTGGAAACCGTTATAGGTCGGCATCTCGTCCCAGCCGGCGATGTTGTTACCCTCGGCATCATAGACATTATTCGAAACAAAGATCGAATCGTTGAAACCTCCCAGAGTATTGTCGGAGCACTCTACCCAGTAGAAGTCTACCGGCAGGAAGGCGCATTCATAGTTGCGGTCATTGGTAACCTGAAAAACCAGGCCAAACAGGTTCGCCGGGAAAGAGTCGGGCAGGTAACATGACGGCTCTTCCGGGCCATCATTGATGTCGGCTACGCCAACCACCCGGACCAGCCCCGAAGGACAATTGCCCTCACAGAGAACATTCGGTCCGGACCGGTAGGTGAAATACTCCCATCCGCAACCGGTTTCGCCGAAAAGGGCGGTAGCGGGATTCACCTCGATCAGCGCCAGGGTAGTGGGATTGTACGCCAGCAGCATCGTAAACCCTTGCAGATTCGAGGCGCCTTTGTCCATAGTCACCGCCAAGGTAGTCCTGGTTCCCTGGAGGACCCGGTCCTTCTTCTGGATACTGATCGCGAACGAGCCGGACGAAGACGGGCTGACTATCCGGGTGTTCACTTTGGCGCCCATATAGGTCGCGGCATAGGCTTCCTTAAGCTTTCCCTCGCCGCTAAGTGTCATCAGAGGGCCGCCGTGAGTCGATGCCCCGGCATCAAGAGCGTAAACCAGGATGCGCGTGCAGCCCTCCATGTAGTTGTAGTCAAGGTCCATCTCCAATCCGGGGGAGAGGCTGGGCGTCACATCCCCCTCGACCACCAGGAACACCGCCCCCAGCGAATCGGGGCTGTCGAATTCGAGCGTAATGGTACCTTCGTCATGTGTGAAAACAGCGGTATCGGAGCAGGGCTCCAGCATGCCCAGGGGTAGGGC